>DATGIR010000414.1:0-17694 GCA_035295605.1 Fimbriimonadaceae bacterium
GAAGACGAACGGCTATTTCTGAGCGCGAAATTTGGCTCGATCGTCTCAGACGATGAGATTCGAATGATCGCGAGCTGGATGGAGGACCGGGGCGCGTACGCGTCCGTCGAATCGAGCGCGGCGGCCGAGGTGCGCTCCGCCCTCAAGGCGCTCGAGGCGCTGCCCGACACAAAGGGGCGGGCCATGCTGGACGCGGTGGCGCGCTTCGTGATCGAGCGAAAGTCGTAGTCAGGTACACCCGCTGACGGCTTTGCACGACTACAAGCTCTATATCTTCGATCTCGACGGCACCCTCTTTCGGGGCGACACCCCGATCCCTGAAGCGGTCGTCGCGGTGGGTCGCCTTCGTGACCAAGGCAAGGCCGTCCGCTTTCTGACCAACAACTCGAGCACCGCCGTCGAGGCGGTTGCCGCGAAGCTCCGGCGTCTCGGATACGAGGCGGATGCCGCCGAGATCGAGACCTCCGCAACCGGGACGGCGGCGTACCTCTTGGCGCAGGGGATCAGGAGCGTCCAGTGCGTGGGCGAGGCGGGCCTCGTCGAGACGCTGCAGCGGGCCGGCTTGGACGCGGTCGGCCCCGACGACGATTGGCTATCACCCACGGATGCGGTTGTCGCCGGCATCTGTCGCCAGCTCACCTACGCCCACCTCGCCAAGGCGATGCGGTCCATTCGGGCGGGCGCGCGCTTTGTAGCGACGAACGCCGACGCGACCTATCCCATCGAGAACGACGGCCTCATCCCCGGCGCCGGCAGCATCGTCGCCGCCATCCGCACCGCCTCAGAAACCGAACCATTTGTGGTCGGCAAGCCGAGCCCCTTTCTCACTCAGATCGTGCTTGAGAAAGCGGGTGTGACCGCGAATGAAGCCTTGGTAATCGGCGACCGGATGGACACCGACATCGAGAGCGGCAAGGCAGCCGGATGCGAGACCCTTCTCGTGCTTACCGGCGTGACCCGAACAGCGCCACCGGGGCAGGCGTGTGTGGGGTCGCTGGCAGAGCTTTAGGGGGGAGCTACGACTCGGCGTCGAAGTCCAGCATCGTGTCGCTCGCCGTCTTCGGCGGCGTCAATCCAAGGTGCCGATACGCCGAAGCCGTCGCGACCCGGCCGCGCGGCGTGCGCATCAAGAACCCTTGCTGCATCAGGAACGGCTCGACCACGTCCTCGATGGTTCCCGAGTCCTCGCCGGTGCTGGCCGCCAACGTTTCTAGCCCCGCCGGGCCGCCGCCGTACTTCTCGATCAACGAGCGAAGCACCGCACGGTCGAGCCGGTCCATGCCCGCGTCGTCCACCTCGAGCGCGGTGCACGCCTTGAGGGCGATACCGTCGGCAATCTCGAGCAGCCCGTCGACCTGGGCGAAGTCGCGAACCCGGCGCAGCAGCCGGTTGGCGATACGGGGGGTTCCCCGCGCCCGCCGGGCGATGGCTTCCGCTCCGGTTGCGGCGATCGCGTAACCCAGAATTCCCGCCGAGCGGGTTACGATCTGAAAGAGCGCTTCCGGCGAGTAGAAGGCGAAGTGGCTGACGATCCCGAAGCGGTCCCGGAGCGGCCCAGTGAGCAAACCCTGGCGCGTGGTCGCGCCGACCACGGTGAACTTGGGCACGTCCAGCCGGATCGATCGGGCTGCCGGCCCCTTGCCAATCATGATGTCGACCTTGCACTCCTCCATCGCCGGATAGAGGATCTCCTCGACCGGCCGGCTGAGCCGGTGGATCTCATCGATAAAGAGCACGGCCCCGTGCTCCAGATTGGTGAGGATTCCGACCAAGTCTCCGGGCCGCTCGATGGCAGGACCCGAAGTGACGTGGATCGTCGCCCCCATCTCGTTTGCGATGATGTGGGCCAGAGTGGTCTTGCCGAGGCCGGGCGGCCCGTAAAGCAGCACATGGTCGAGCGGTTCCCCGCGCCCACGGGCCGCCCGGAGAAACACCGCCATGTTCTCCTTGAGCGTCTCCTGCCCGATGAACTCCTCCAGCCGCGAGGGCCGAAGGGATTGCTCGATCCGCAACTCGCCCGGTAGGGCTTCGGGAATCAGCTCCTCGCTGTGCGGCATTCGCTACTTCCTCAGCGCCTGGGTCGCCAGGCGAATCTGGTCGGGTAGCGCCTCCGCCTGGTCCCGTGCGATGGCCGCGGCCGCTTCCGCCTCGTTACGCCGGTAGCCGAGGCCAAGCAGCGCGTCGACCAGCTCGTCGTTCACCACGGCGTGCCGATTGGTCCGGGAAGCTGACTCGAACCGGCGCGCGGCCGCCTCTTCCAAGACCTTGTCCTTGATTTCGAGGATCACGCGCTCGGCAAGCCGCGGGCCGACGCCAGGCGCCCGGGCCAACGCGCGAGCATCCTCCAGCGAAACCGCGTTCACAATCGCCTCCTCTCCCACCGCCCCGATCAGCGAGAGCGCAACTTTGGGCCCGCACCCTTTGACACTCAACAAGAGATCGAAGAGGCGCCGCTGAAAGGCTGTCGCGAAGCCGTAAAGCGTGACCCCGTCCTCCCGAAAGATCTGCCGCGTGAGGAGGATCGCCTCCTCTCCGGCAGGCGGCAAGGTCACCAGAACGCTTTGGGGGACGCTGACCTCATAGCCCACTCCGCCCGCCTCGATGAGGGCGGTCGCCCCGTCGCACTCCAGAAGCGTTCCTCGCAGCCGGGCGATCACATCGTCAACTTACCCGGTAGACGAAGTTCTGGTGTTATCGACCCGGGTAGCACGCGGCGGCTTCGGCGTGAGCGATCGATTCCATGGGTGCCGGGCCGATTCGAACGAGCATTCCGTCTCCCCCGAGCGAGTTGAGCGCGTCCCTCAGCCGCGTCAGCGCCGCCGTTCGAAACTCAAGGTCGCCCTCCGACCCGAAAACGTGGAGCTTGGGCCCGACTTCCTTTCCGATCTGGTTCCACTTGCCCTGAAGGTAAGCGGTCAGGTCGAAGCCTTCCCACGCCTTGGCCACCGCCGGGTCGATCGTGCCGGTCGCGCGGTCGAAGAGCGGCATCGGCTTCTGGTTTTTGCCTTTGGGCGAGAAGTCCGACTCCCAGCCGACGAGAGAAAGCCCGCGCAGAACCTTCTCTTCCCCCGCGTGCGCGGCCCACCCGTCGTGCTGCTCACGCGACCACGAACGCCAACCGTTGGTGACCGTCAGGAGCGCGTTCGAGTCGGCATATAGATTCAGTCCGTGCACGGTGTGGAAGTCCACCGAGTCCGGATCGAACGCCCAACAGCCGGCGAAGGAGGTGGGATTGGTCGCCTGGAGCCAAAGCGCGGACCAAGCTCCTGAGCCGGCGCCGGTGAGGATCATCCGGCCGGCGTCGCCGCGATACTCCTTGGCCACGTAGGGCAAGAGCTCGCTGATGAGGGCCCTGGCGTAGGGTCCGTTGTTGGCGCTGTCCGCCAGGTAGTGGTAACCCGAGGCGCTGACGGGATCGAGCCGTAAGTAGATCACGGGCTTGCCGTCGCGATACGCGGCCTTGTTGGTGTCGCGGTCGGGGTAGTTCGTCCAGGAGTCCGAGCGGTCCGGGATGTCGATCACCATCGGAAATTTGCGGTCCGGCTGGCTCGCAAACTCGTTCGGAAGCACCAGCGCCGCCCGCCAAACCACCGACCGCCGTTGGGCGTTCGAGAGCAGGATCGACTCCAGCTCGACGA
This sequence comes from Fimbriimonadaceae bacterium, assembly GCA_035295605.1. Classification (GTDB taxonomy): domain Bacteria; phylum Armatimonadota; class Fimbriimonadia; order Fimbriimonadales; family Fimbriimonadaceae; genus DAIDHV01. The sequence goes on from DATGIR010000414.1 coordinate 3,639, forward strand.
CCTTCACAATACCGGTTGGATGAATCGCAGGCTCATCGATCACTTGGTCGCAAACCAGCTTGACTTGGGCGCCGCCGAACTCCACCCGCGTGCGCACGGGCGCCGAGTAAAGATTGCCGTCGCCGTCCCCGACCCGAGGGCTCGCCGGGTTCCGGTCGATCACCGCTTGAAACGTGTATTCCCCACTCGGAAGCGAGGGTAACAGTCCGGTCGCGTCGGTCGCATCGATGTCCACCTCGGTGTCGGGCTTCGCCTGCTTGACATCGGAAATGAAGATAGGTCCCGGACTCTTCCAATCCGGACCGAGCCGCGGCTCGAGGTCCGGGCTTCGGCCGACGAACACGTAGATCCGACCCGTGAACTGCCCCATCACGGTCTTCGGCCAAGAGACGGTCACGGCGAGAGGGACCTTGCAAAGCATCGCCACACCAAGAAGCATCCCGACCATCACGCTTAGATATTACGTCCCGACCCGCAGAACCTTGCGAAGCAAAATGGATCTTCCGTGCCAACCATTCACCTCCAAACATCCGCCGACCTCGCCGAGAACACGAACATTCCCGACATCCTCGAGCGGCTGGTCGAGACGCTGTCGAGCATCGAGACCGTGAACCCGAAGGCGGTGAAGGCTTATCACACCATTCGATCCGTTTGGACGATGGGCAAGGGCGCCGAGCCCGGCTTCGCCGCATGCGAGCTTGCGATCCTCGGGGGCCGTCCCGAAGAGTTGAAGATCAAGATGGCCGACGCCATCTTCGCCGCGCTGCAGACTTCGTTCGCGCAAAGCGCCGCGACTGGCGAGGTCAGCCTCACGCTGGAAGTGCGCGAGATGGAGCCGGCCACCTACCGTAAGTAGCCACAAGCACAATTACTGGGATTGGCGGAGGACGACTGAAAAGCCCGTGTTATTACCTGCGAATTGGGTGCAGACGGCGGTAAATCGACCCGAAAACCTAAACAAGCATATGACCTTTTGGCGAGCCTTTCGGGTTATCGGCACGTTCGCGCCGCTCGTGTTGAGCGGCTACGACCTCATCAGTTGGACGGTCGGCGGCCTCGTATGCGGGCTTGGAATCGCCGCGATTCTCACCGAGGCTTACCTCCTCGGCAACGATATCGCGAATCCGGACGGATGGGAGGGACTCATCCTTGTCGAGAGCGCCGCAATCGTGGTCCTTCTCGCCGGCTTCCACCTTGCCATCGGCGCCGGCTTTCTGGTTCTGGTGCCTTACGTCGCTAGGCGCACTCAAGCCGAAGTAGGTCCGCGAACCGCGTTTGTCGCCGCGGCCCTCGTCCTCTTTGCCGGCTGGGCTACTCCAGGACGTGGTTGGATCCCGTCGCCGGCCGAAATTGCCACCGCCGTTGGAATCGCCGGCCTTGCCTGGGTTCTGAGCCGCACAAAGCCCACGATTCCCACCTTTTTGCAAGCGCCCGTTCCGGCGGCCTTCGCTCCGGCTCAACCGGCCACCGACGAGCTCTACGAGTCCCTGCGCGACCGGTATCGCCATCTGCGCGGCGCCTATAAGCACCTCGAGCAAGAATCCGCCGCCTCCCGCGCCGTCGTTTCCCTCGCCGAATGGCGCTCGGACGAGGACCGGAACCCCACCGGCCTCGCCAAGACGGTTCGCGAAATCGCTGGCGTCGAGGGGGTCTCGATCTTCGTCATCCCCGATGCTCGAGACGGTTTCACCCTCGCCGGCTCCTATGGGTCCGCCCCAACCGACGTTTTTACGCTCCCCGCCTCACTCCAGGCCTCGCCAATCGTACTGAAGGAGACCGCCGAGCACGAGCTGCGAGCCGCGAATCCCAGGTCGACCACCCGGATCGCCACCGTTCTCTTGACCGATCGCGGGCGCCTCGTGGGGCTCGCCGCGCTCTTTGACGGAGACCGGTCGGTTCTCGAAGCCGGCGTCGCCGCCGTCGAACGGATAACCAGCTTTACCGCTGCGGTCGTTCGCGACGAACACGAATCCCGCCGGCAGCGGGAGCGGATCTCTCAACTCGAGCTCCTCAACCGGTTCGCCGGGCGTTCGAGCGACGGCTCCCCAACCGCGACGGCCGCGGCCATTTGCGATGATGTCGCCACCGAGCTCAGCCTCGACGGGTGCGCCATCTACGATTTGACGGGAGCGGATCCGAAGCCGGTGGCTTCCGTCGGCGAGGCCGTCACGGAGCTTCTCACCTTCGCAAGCGGCACCGACCTTCGCGGATGGATGGGCTCCGGCGCCCAGGAGCTTGTTATCGACGACGCGCGAGACGACGCGCGATGCGACGAAGCGCTTGGGTTGCGCCGGGGCGTCGGCGCGATGACGGTCCTCCCCCTCATCAGCTCGGGATCGCTCATCGGCGCGTTCGTGAGCTGGTCGGCGAAGAGGCGCGGCATCTCGAGCGTCGCCATCGGCACCTTGAGGGCTCTCGCTCCCTTCGTTTTGCGCCAGGTCTTCGGCGGCTTTGCCACGACCCGCCCGGGGCTTGTCGACGCCGACACGTTCTGGCACGGCTCGCAGGGCCCAGGAAGCTTTGTGGAGATCGATCTCGGCCGGACGAACGAGCCCGGCGTATCGCAGGAATTGCAGGAGGCCCGGCGCCGCCTGCTGACGACCGCCCTAGGACGTTTGCCCTATGGCGCGGTTATGACTCGACGTTCGGCAGGAACCTTGCTAGCGTTCCTACCTGGATATGACGAAACGAGCGCTGAGCGATGGGCAGCCGCGCTTCGACCGCATGCGGACGAGCGCTGGGATATGCGTGTCGCCGGTCGCGGCCAGAGCCAGCAAACACGCCAGTTTTTTGAGCGAATGAGCGCGTAACTATGATATCGATAGCGTACACGGGCAGTAGAAGCACTATAACCTTACGTTGGGTTTTCGGGGGAATGAGATGATGAGCATTGGGGCCATGCCCGAAATAGGTCGTTGGAAAATTCAGCAGCTTCGCGCCGCCGAGTTCGCCCTGGCGGGCGGTGACGCCGGGCTCGCCATCCAGCACGCCGAGCTTCTCATCGCCGACGATCCGACCCACCTGCCTGCGCTCGAGATCCTCGCAAAGGCCCTTTGGCAAGTCGGCGACCTTCCCCGGTTGACCGCGCTGATGGACGGCATGATTCGCCTCAACCCCTACGAGCCGGGCTACTTCGCATTGCTGGGCGCCGCCCACCAGTCGCTGGGGCGGATAGGCGCCGCGATCAACGCATTCGGCCGCAGCCTCGAACTGGACGGCGGTAAGGACGCCTCCGTCGCCGAGATGCTCGTCGACCTGCGTCGATTCCAGCAGAACCTGATCGACGGGTTGCTCACCGACGACTCGGCTTTCCGAAGCGCCTACCGGCAGGATCCGGTTGCCGCCTGCCGCGCGCGAGGGTTTGAAATCGACCCGCCCGCGGCCGACGTGAGCTTGATCGCCGGATCGCGAAAGGCCAGTTTCTTGGCCGCCCGACCCAGCTAAGAGCGAATACCGCAGAAGCCGTAATAGAGCCTTATCACTTTACGCACGTAGTTCTGCGTCGCGCGGTATGGCGGAACCCCACCTGCCCGGGCAACGGCGCCGATCCCGGCGTTGTAGGCCGCGAGCGCCAGGGCAAGCGACTCGAGGCCCTTACCCGACTTCTTCTCGTACCGCTTCAGATCGTTCGTAATCTCTCGAACAGTGCCGTACAGGTTCTCGGTGGTGTCGTAGGCGTTCGTGATCCCGAAGTCGCGCGCGGTGCCGGGCATGAGCTGGCCCAGCCCCATCGCCCCCTTGTTGCTCGTCTCATTCGGGTTGAAGTCGCTCTCCGCGATTACGATCGCCATGATCAGCCGGGCATCCACGCCGTACTGGACGCTGAACCCGACGAGTGCCTCGGCGATGTGCAAGGCCTCACCGGAGGAGAGCCTGGGGTTGTGCTTGTGGATGTAGGCGGCGTAAATCGGGGTGACCTCGCTGACCGGCAGCGTCCAAAGCTTGCGAGCCCGGTTCCCGCTCGGCGGGCGGTAGGCGACCGGGGACTTCGGCCGCCGGGCGGCGGCCGCCGCCTCTGCCTGCCGAAGCTCCTCTTCAACCTGAGAAATGCTGATCTCTGAGGCGGCCCCGATCAATGTCGCCTCGAGTTCACCGCCGACCGTCTCCCGCTTGGCCGAGACGATCAACCGCGCCCTCACCTCGTTTCCGGAAAGCCAATCCGGCGCGTTCGCCGCGTGGACCATATCCGTCTTGCCGTCCGTTCGCTCCAGAAGCACCACATGGTCTCCGTTGATCGTGAAGGAGCCCTTGACGGTCCCCGCGATCTCGACGACCCGGCTACCAAACAGGGTGTCGAGTGCGGCAACCCCGGCCGCCGCCTTGATTCCGTACTTCTTACGCAGCTTGAGATACTCGGGCAGCGTTTGCGCCTGCGCAAGGCAAGCGATCGCCAGGACGCTGCCGAACGCTAGCGGTTTCCAGAGGGGAAGGAGGCGGGCTGGCATATACTCCGGCGCACTCAACAGCGTACACCAAGAATAATGATCGGTGGAAAGCGCCGCCAGGTTCGGCGCTTTCACACTAAATCCCATTCAAAGCATGCATAACCACGCTCATTGCGACCACCACCACCCGGTCTCATTCGGGACCGCGTTCGCGGTCGGGGTGGCGCTGAACGGCGCCTTCGTGGTCGGCGAGGCTATTTTCGGCCTTTATGCGCACTCTTTGTCACTTTTGGCGGACGCAGGACACAATTTTGGGGATGTGCTCGGCCTCCTGATGGCCTGGGGCGCAGCATCCCTCAGCGTTCGCCCACCAACACCCACGCGCACCTATGGATACCGGCGCAGCTCCATCCTCGCCGCTCTCGCGAACTCGTGCCTCCTGCTCGTAGCGATCGGGGCGATCACCTGGGAGGCGGTTCTCCGCCTCATCCATCCGGTTCCAGTCGGCGGCTCGATCGTGATGGCGATCGCGGGGATCGGCATTGTCGTGAACGGGTTTACCGCCCTTCTTTTCGCGGGTGGGCGGCACGGCGAGCTCAATGTTCGAAGCGCGTACATCCACATGCTCGGGGATGCCCTGGTTGCGGCCGGGGTGGTGGTCGCCGGCCTCTTGATCCAGCTCACGAACCGGGAGTGGATCGACCCGGTCGTGGCGCTTGCCATCGCGGTGCTGATCGCGCGGACCTCGTGGGGCGTGCTGCGGGAGTCCACCGAGTTGGCCATGGACGCGGTTCCCCGCGGCGTGGACTCTTCCTCTGTTCTTGAATACCTGCGCTCGGTGCCGGGCGTGAGCGCGGTCACCGATCTTCACATTTGGGGCATCAGCACCTCGGAGAGCGCGCTGACCGCCCACGTGGTGGCTCCCGACGGCGTGGGCGACTCATCCCTTCGCGACGTTGAAACCGAACTTCGCAACCGCTTTCATATCGTTCACAGCACAATTCAAATTGAGCGTACGCTTGGACCGGGTTGTTCTTTGGCTAAAGAATGACAATTTTTGCGGACTGCCGCCCTGATCCCTTGGAAACCGCTCAGGAAATGCGCAGAATGTTTGCTTATGTCATCGGGTGGGATGACCGAACGGTCCGGCGCCGAAGCCGAAGTGGCGATGGAATATAAAATCACGGCCGCAGACAGGGACCGCGCCTTGGGGCACGAGGGCATCACCGCGATCGGCAACAACCAGGATGGCTGGTCCGTGAGCGCCAAGGGCGCCATGCTGCGGATCGAGCGAGGCCTGGCCCAGTTCTATGTGGAGGACGCCCTTTCGGGCGAGAAGGCGTATATCGCGGTTGTGCGGGAGGAAGGTAAGCCGAGCTATCTGCGCACGACCGTCAACGGCCGGTGGGCTAACCACCTTCTTCCCTTGCCTTCGTTGAAGGAATGCAAGTCGATCGACTAAGTTGGGGCCGGTGGCTCTCCCGAACCGCCGGCCCCACTACCAGCGCCACGGCACTGTGGCGATTGTGGGTCTAGAAGCGAACCGAAGCGACGAGCGAATCGACCACCGACGAGTCGGAGACGCTCATCAGGACGCCTACGGCTCCGGCCCCGTTTGAGGCGCTGACGGAAAGGTTTCCGAACGCCGAGAGCAAGAGAGTGCCGCTGAAGGTGACGGACGTGTCGCCGACGTTGTAGCTCACTTGGCTCGGCAGGATTTGGAGGTTTCCAAGCCCGCTGGCTGTGATGTTCAGGGTGCCGGGGCTGCTGGCCGGACCGGAGAGGGTCACCGTGTACGTGATCGTCTCGCCGGGAACAGGCGTAAGGTCGCTGGCGACCATGACGATTGGGTGGACCCCGTCAAGAGGGCGGGCGAGCACGCCCGCCGGGGCAGCCGCCAAACAGGAAGCGAGAGAAAGAAGTGCGAAGGTGCGTGACATGGCGGCCAGCCATGACGCAAGAGGGGTGCCACTTTGGAACCCGGCAATTCCAAGCCAGTAGTTACCGCAGGTTAATAGTTAAATCAGGGCGCTTAGCCCGGTTGATCCTAAGTTCCTGCCAATACTTCGTCCAACGTCCGCGTCGAGCCCGAGATGAATTCGGCACGGAATAGGGGTTCGCCGAGGCCGCTCACGAGCGCTTCTGTCATTCGGCGAACTCGAACGTCGTTAGCCGGGTAGAGCCGGTAAGCGTGCTCGGTCTGGTTGTGGGCGGCCACAGCGAGCACGTGTGTCGACTGGGCCAACTGGTTAGCCCCCAGCAGTGCCTGTGCGAGCCAGATCAGCGAACGCAGCACGCTTAGCTGGTCCTTCATCGTGACGGCGAGTTGAACCCCCTCCGTCGCATGGGCCTTAGCGGCCGGGTAGTCACCCGTTGCCCACTCGCATTGCGACTTTGCGATCGCGAAGCACCATTGTTCGAGGGGGGTTGGCGACGGGGCCAGCGAAATCGCCTCGTCTAGTGCCCGGCGAGCGGCCGATGGGTCGCCGCACTCGATGTGCGCCAGGACGCTCGACATCAACGCGTGAGCAAGTCCTCTCGAGTCTCCCGCGTAGCGCAGAAGATCCGCCGCGAAAACGTACCTATCGCGGGCGCCTGCTGCGTTGCCGTCTGCCCATTCCAGGATGGCCAGGTTCGTGACGATGCCGGCGCGATAGGCCAAATCCTCATCGGTCTCCAGCCGAACAAGCGCGGCCTCGTAGCATGATCTGGCCTTTCGGGACCAGCCAGCCTTGGACGCGAGGGCGCCGGCCATGTTCAGCAGCTTCGCGGTTGCGAGCGCTTCGTCCGAGCCCGGAGCAGCAACCTTTGCCTCGATGAGCGGGAGGCACTCTTCGACGTGGTTGTGATCGTAAAGGAATGGCCAGGCCCCGATCAGGGCTTGGTAAAAGTCCGTGGCATTCCCCCGCCCGACAAACGATCCGAGCGCGGTGAAGAAGTCCGGCGCGTGCTCTTCTGCAAGGTCCAGATCACCGGCAGCCGCCGTCATGTTGTGCCCGGAAACCGCCTCGTGCACGAGCTTGATGAACAGTTCCTCATGCCGCCGCGCCAGCTTCTTCCGCATCGGCGACGATATCCGGCGAACCTGGGCCTTCACCGACGGGTAGAGCGAGTAGACGACCCGACCGCTCGGCGAGAGCGACTCATCGCAAAGGCCGCATCGTCTCAGCGTCTCTATCGCACTTGGATCGACCTGGAAGCGCTCGTCCAGCTTGCCGAGCTGGAAAAGGCTCACCGGCGTCTCACACAGGGAGAGCGCGATCGCCGCATCCTGCACCACCTTCGGCAGTGCCCCGAGGCTCAACCCGAACCGGCTGCGGCCCTTCACCTTCGCCTCCGCGGGGAGCTCCCTCAGAATCATTGGGACCGACTGGAATCGGGTCTGCGCCGCCGCCATGCGAATCCGCTGCGGGTGGCCTTCGAGGCGGCGCATCAGCTCGGCCACCGCGTCCGGATCCAAGTGCTTGGTCAGCTCTTCGCTCAACTCGGTGACTCGGTCCAAGAACAGCGCCGAGGACTCGTAGTCGTAGAGGTCGTCCGGATCGACGATAGTGTCCTCGGAGGGAACCGTCATCGGCGCCAAGGGAATGACTTCCTCGCCCACATAACCCACCGGCATCAGCGAGGTCACGATGAACCGGCTCGACACACCCCTTAGCGGACCGTCCAGCAATTCGCGGACCGTTTCGCGACACTCGTCGACCCCGTCCAGCACCACCAGGAGCTGCTCCTCGGTGATGATCCGGCGGATCGACCCGAATACGTCCGACGTCGCCGGGAGATTCAGCCCGGCCGCCAAGGCCGCGTGCACCTGCGGAGGGGTGCTCGCGCCGGGAAGCGACACCCAAGCGACGCCGGAGGCGAAGCTGGACTTCAGCTCTCGGGCTGCCCTCGTAGCCAGGTGCGACTTCCCAATCCCGGCCACGCCCGTCAACGTCACCGAACGTCCCTGTTCCAGGTGCAGATAGACGTGTTCAAGTTCGCCCTTCCTGCCAACAAAGTAGCCAAACTCGCTGGGAAGGGTATCGATCGCCCTTTCGCCCCGGTCCAGAGCAATCATTTCCGGTTCCGAGCCGAGCCTCGCAATTTGAAACACTCTTTCCCTGCCGCCGATCTCGGGCAGCCCGACCGGCCCAAGGTCGAGGAAGAGGGCGCCCTCCTCCGACGCATGCCGCACCGCCTCGTAGGTGGAAAGCGCGCTCACCGCCACCCCGGCGGGAAGGATGCCGAGCAATCCGTACAACCGAGCAGCGACTGGGCTGAACCCGATGTAGTCCAGCTTCCCGTATTCGCAGGTGAGCATCGCCAGCTTGGCCGGCCATGCGTCGAGCACGCGAAGCGCATCGTCCACCGCCCCGGTTGCGGAGCGGTAGGCAAGCAGCGTCACGCCCGGGATAGGGCATTGGCAAACCGTCGGCGCGTTCGCGGGGTGATCGAACAGGCGCGCCGCCATGCCCGCATCGAGCGGTTCGCTCTTAACCCAGTCGATACCGAGGAGGGTCAGCGTCTCGGTTGGTAGCGCTCGTTCCACGCCCGCTACTCCTCTCCCGAGCCGCGATTTTGGCGCCCCTCGGTGCGGGCGATGAGCTGGAGGCGGTTGGCTCAGTCGAAGCGGCGCATGAGGCGCCCGATCACGCCCTGGATCGACGCTTCGGCGAGCGCGAGCCGTTCACCGATTTCACGGTTGGTCAGCCCCTCGCGGGCGAGATCCAGGATCTCCTGCTCCCTTGCGCTTAGCCTTCCGCCGTCGAGTGAGCCCATGTCCCAAGTACCCAAGTGGATCGCGGCCTTGCAGCGGCGCCGCACGACCTGCTTTGCAGTGTAAACCACGCAACCTGAGAATCCTGAAGCTCGCGCGCAACGCGGACTCAAAATCCGCAAAAACGGCAACAAGGAGCTAGTGGCGGAGAGATCGGGATTCGAACCCGAGAGGCGTCTTTCGACACCTACCCACTTAGCAGGCGGGCGCTTTCGTCCACTCAGCCATCTCTCCGCGCCTCGGCTATTATAGCGCCCCACTCACGAGCCAAAGTTGAAGTTCAACTCCAGGTCAAACCCATGGGAGCGGAACGCGCCCGTATTGACCGTCGGGTCCAGATTGGTCACCGTGTGAATCTGATACCGGCCGACCACCGAGACATTCCCGAACAGCTTGTACTCGTACACCGCCGCGATCTGAAAGTCGTTCTGCGGCTGGTAGTTCGTGAGGCTGCTCGAGTTGATGTCGAACCCGACCGCCTGGTTCTGCTTAAGGAAGTGGCGCACCGTCATGTCGTAGTGGAATGAGTTTTGGGCGATGGTTCCACCGGAGCTCAGGAGGCTGCCAAACCCGAGGCGGTAAGACCACCGCCCCTTGGGCCGCCCCCCCACGTAGCCGTTGAGCGAGAGCGACCGGGCGGTGCCCACGGATTCGGGAAATACCGAGTTGCTCTGATCCAGGCTGAAGCTCAGCATCTGGCCGTTATGAAGGTCGTAATTCAGCGACATCCCCTCGGCGGTCGTGGTCGAGTTCGAGCTGATCGCACCGGACTCGTCGCCGGTCATGAAGTTGGCGCCTATGCTCGCCCGCTTAGTAATCATCCAGTTTGTCGAGGTTTGGAACCGGCGCAGGTTCGTGCCGCCCGCGTTGAAGCTGTTGCCGCCGAAGCTGCCCAGCCCACTGGAGGTGGGCAGGGCACCGCTGAACCCGTTCCCGTTGTAGCCCAGGCCGGTCCCGTCCTGAAAAGCCCCTAGGGTTGCGATCGTGCCGGAGTTGCTGTAGTCGTAGTGGGCGTCGAATCCGAACTTTCCCGCAGGCGGCCGGTATGAGAGGCTCATCTGCGTGTCCGTGCCCTTCCCGTTCGTTCCGTCCGTATTGATTTGGCTCAGCGTCAGATGCCCGCCGAAGACCCAGCCCTTGGAGGCGGCATAGTCGCCCCGCCAGCCGATCGAGTTGAGCTTGACGTCGCCGAGACTCGAGGTGATTCCGTTCGAGATTGGTCCGAATCCCTGCGTGTGGCCAAGGTCGAAGTGGTTCTCGAGCCGCCCAAACAGCTTGCTCAGCGTGAAGGACGACTGGTCCGCGTGCGCCGCGCCTTGTACGGTCCAGCTCGTCAGGTGCTGTTGATCCAAGCTCCAGGTCAGGCCGTCGCTGCCTCGATATCGCGCCCCGGCGTCCAGCCGCGTCGTGCGGCTCGGGATGAACGTCAGGTTGCCGTTGGGATCGGAAGCCTCTGACGCGATCGCGGAGTTGGAACCGTTCAGATTGAAGGTCATCCGCTTCGCCCGGTACTCAACGCCGGCGGAGCTTGCCCGCTCATTTCGAAGGAAGCCGGTCGAGTCGATGCCCACGAACGTCTGCGGAATGTCATCGACGCTTCCGGTGAAGTTGAAGTTTTTGAGCTTGTACGTTGCGGCGAGCCCCCGGGCGGTGCCGTGCGTCGGGCTCACGGGGTTGTCGAGGCTGCTGAACGCCTCGCTGTACGTAATGCCGCCGTTTCGGCCGGCCCGACCGAACGGAAACGTATAGTTGAAGGCCTCGACTTGCCGGTTCCCGCGGAGCGAGGTGGTCGGCGCCGGAGTGTAGGTAACCGTCACCGTGCTCGTGGTGGGAACGTAGCGAAGAAAGTAGAAAACCGTGGGGTTGCTGGTGCTGAACTGATAGTCGACGTTCGGCACCTGGACGATTCCGTCGAGGGTGACGATCACCGGTCGCGAGGCGAGCGGTTGATACTGCAGGAAGTAGGGGGTGGAAGGATCGCCAAACCCCTGATACCGGTCCACGTAGGTCGTCAACCCGGTCACGCTCGGATCAGTCTGCCGGACCTCCATCGCTCCCAACGTGCCCCACTTCCCGAACGTATACATGCCGCCGAGACCGGTGATCGTGCCGCCTCCCGAGTTGACCCCGGTCGTCTCGAAGGACGCGACGATCGTGCTGGTCGGAGGAATCGAGAGCGTGGTGAAGGTGATCGAGCCGATCACCGCGTTGACCGTAAAGTCCGCGGGGTAGTTGAGCTCTTTGCCGTCAACCTGGACCCGAACGGAGTCTGGGTTGATCTGGCTCGTGTTGAGGTAGTACGGACCCGAGGAATTGTTGCCGGAGAACGAAGTCGTCGTCGCCGAACTCCGCTGCTGGCTCCCGAGTGCGGCGATCTGAAAGGGACCCTTCATCAGCCGCGCTTCGACTCCCCACAGGCTGCGCCGGAACGTGAGGAACTGGTTGCCGCCGATCAGGCTCGCGTAGATGTTGCCGGCATCGACCGAGAGGCCGTTCTTGGCGTAGTTCAAGCTGATTCGACGAGCGGTCGGATCCTGATAGTGGTTATCCGCGAACGACGTGCTGAACGAAAACAGCCCGGCCACCTTGCTCCCGCTGACCGTCATCATCCCGATGTTTGTGAACACTTGATTGCCTTGGCCAAAGTCGGTGGCGTTCTGATAGGCGGTAAGGTCGCCCTCGGTCTTCTCGAAGTGCATCGTAAACTTCTCGCTGCCGGCCACGCTGACGCGCTTGACGATGTTCTGATCCATCCAGTCCGCAAACGTCCTGGGACCGCGCGTCGCGTGCTCGACGCGCTTGTAGAGGTTGGCGTTCAGGAAATCGACGCCGATGTCGGACGCGACGGCGGGCGTGCATGCAGCGGACATCGCCGCAACCATGAAACGCTTCGTGACAGCCATCGACGTCCTCTTAGACGGGTCTGGGCGGCTCCAACAGCCTAAAAGGATGGCCGCTCCGCCCAAGAAGTCAGCCTTTTATTGTAGCCGCGCCGCGAAGGAATTTCTTGGTTAGCTCCAAGTTTCCAACCGCAAGGTCGGTCAATTCCTTTACGCTTCGCAGGACGATTTGACGATTGCGCTCGGTCGCCTTCTGGTGCTCCATGAACATCTCGAACAAGCGCTGGGCGGTAAGCCCCTCAATCGCCGGAGGGATGGGAAGCCCAAGGAGCTTGGCGAACGCCAATGTCTTTGGGTCGTAGTTGACGATCAGCGGCGGAACTCCGACGGTTGCGGCAAGTATCGCCGCATGAAGCCGCATGGCGATCACCCCGTCCATCCGGGCGAGCCGGGTTTGGGCGGTCGATGCGACGTCGAGCTTGCGAATGTGGCTGATCCGCCCACCCGATTTCTTTTCGATCAGGTCGATCAGGTCGCCGTCCTCGAACCGGTCCATCTCGATGAGCACGGGGACCATGTGAGCACGGAAGATTAACCCGCACAGGTCGCTGAAAAGCGTAACCGTCTCCTTCGTTTTTCCGAACGGCCGCGGGGCGATCCCGATCGAGCGCATGCCTGCCACCGCATATACCTCTCCGGGGTTCTCCGGCGGCGGCGGAAGCAGGAAGGCGCTATCGGCCGTAACCTGGATCGGCCGGTTGACTCCCAATGATTTCAGTGTGGTCAGCGATCCCGGGTCGCGCACCGCGATGGCATCGGCCGCCTTGAATGCCTCGACCGCCATCCGCTTGCCGAAGAAGCTCGTAAGCGGGCCAACCCCCTGACCCAGAAGCAACACCTTCTTGCCCGCCTTTTTGGCCCGAACCACGAGCTCGCGGTAATACGCCACGCTGCGGGTGCTCGTAGCATCCTGAAAGATGCTTCCGCCGGGGAAGACGAGCAGGTCGCACTTGGAGATCGCCTCGGCGACCTGCCTCATGTTCTTGCGGTCCCAACTGATCAGGCCGTAGTTGCGTTGGATTGATTCGGACGAGCCGGATAGTACATGGAACTCTTCGTCCATGCCGGCCTCACGCATACCAAGCACGTACCCCTGAAGGATCGCATCGTCGCCCAGATTCCCCGAGCCGAAGTAGCCGGCAAGCAGGATCGCCGCCACTTAGACCACCACCGGCGCCGGAGGCATCCACCGCAAGATGATTCGCCAGCCTACGTACCCGATGAGAGTGCCGACGACGAACGCGACGCCGATTCGCTCCAAGCTGAGGGCAATCGGCGTGTGGATGTGGCAAAGCGTGTTGACGACGTCGGTTTGGCCGATCGCCCCACCCGCGAGGAGGAGCGCGGTCCAGCCGCCCAACTTGGGCAGCCCGCCCGTCTCCGCGGCACGGTATCGCATCAACATCGCGACACCAATGTACAGCAAAGGAAAGCCGATTAGGAACGTCTTTGTCCGCGGCCTGACAAAAAGGACCGCGTCGAGCACATCCCTGAACTTGAGCTCCCAGCTTGAAACCGCGGCCGGATTGTCGTTTCCGGTGCGGAGAAGCATGAACCCCATCGCGCCGAGGACCACGAGCGTCATGAGCGCGATGCCCCACCGGATAGGCGAATTCAGGGTCCCTCGAGCGTCCGTGAGCCGCCAAACGAAGTAGCACGCGACCACGATGATGGGAAGAAACACCGCGAGCTTGACTCCCGGGAATTCAAATGCCCGAATGTAGTAGGGCAGCGCGCTGAGCAAACCGGCGACGAATAGCCCGCCGGTCAAACTGATCAGGGTCGTCGAGATGTACGCGGTCCCGACCGAGCGGGACTTGAGGGCATCGAGGACGAAGTACGCCGCCACCGGGAAAGTGATGGCCCCCAAGAGCGCCGCCCACTGCCGGAAGTGGGGCGAGAATGCCGCCGCACCGGTCAGCAGCGCGACGACCAGGCCGGCCCATCCCAGGCTTCGGTGCAGCACGCTCCCCGCCCACCATGCGATCGGAGCGAGTGAGAGCGCGATCGCC
>DATGIR010000415.1:0-6290 GCA_035295605.1 Fimbriimonadaceae bacterium
GATCGCGGTTTCCCTGTGGCTGGCGATCCTGCTGCATCGCCGGCTGCGCGGCCTCGAGGCGTACAAGGCGATCCTCTTTTTGCCCAGCATCACCAGCGGGGTGGCGATCATGCTTCTCTGGAAGCAGCTTTACAACCCCGAGCTCGGACCGATCAACGCCCTTCTGGAGCGGCTGCTGCACGTTCAGGGGCCCCAGTGGCTGCAGTCGACCAAGAACCTGCTCGGCATGAAGGTCGAGCACGTGGGCGTGATCCGCGAGCAGGTCGGTCTCGGCGCCCGCGACGCCTTGAACATTCTCGGGATATGGGTTGGGATCGGGGGGAGCAACATGCTGCTCTACCTCGCCGGATTGACGAACGTGCCGGAGGAGCTGATCGAGGCGGCCAACGTGGATGGCGCCGGGCGATGGGCGACATTCCGAAGGATCACGTGGCCGCAGCTCTCGCCGACCACCTTCTTCATCGTGGTGATGTCGGTGATCGGCGGGCTGCAGGGCGGGTTCGAGATCGCGCGGGTCATGACCACCGGCGGACCGGCGGGGACGACCACGACGGTCGCCTACTACATTTTCAACAAGGCGTTCGTGGAGTACCGCCTGGGCTACGCGAGCGCGGTGACCTGGGTGCTCTTCGCGGTGATCTTTATCGTGACGCTGCTGAATTGGAAGTTCGGCAACCAAGAAACGGGGATGGTCTGAGCATGAACGCCCGGGCGCCGCTGCCGAGCCGAATAGGGGTCTACGCGATTCTGACCGCGTTCGCGCTGACCACGGTGGCGCCGTTCCTGTGGATGCTTTTCGCGAGCTTCAAGACGCTGCAAGAGGTTCAGCAACCGGGGATTCTGCCGAGCCGGTGGGAGGGGACGAACTACCGGCAGGTTTTCGATCAGGTTCCGTTCGGCACCTACTACTTGAACAGCTTCCTGGTCGCGGCCTGGGTGACGTTCCTGACGGTGCTGACGAGCGCGATGGGGGCGTTCGCGTTCGCACGGATGCGCTGGCGCGGGCGTGACGCCGTCTTTCTGCTGTATCTGGGGACGATGATGCTTCCCGGCGTCGTCACCATCATCCCGAACTACGCGCTGATGGTTCGATTGCACCTGCTGGACAGCTTTTCCGGGTTGATCGTCCCGGCGTCGTTCTCGGCGTTCGGCACCTTCCTGCTCCGGCAGTTCATGCGCGGAATCCCATCGGCACTGGACGAAGCCGCCACGATCGACGGCGCATCGGCGTGGACGACGTTCTGGGACGTGGTAATGCCGATCTGCAAGCCGGGGCTGGCCGCGCTCGCCATCCTCACGTTCCTAGGCAACTACGGTTCGTTCTACTGGCCGCTGATCATCGTCAAGTCGGACCAGCTTCGAACCCTGCCGATCGGGATGCTGAACTTCGACGGGAACTACGGCCGGCAGACGAACCTGATCATGGCGGCCGGGATGATGAGCCTGATCCCGCCCCTGGCGCTGTTCCTGGTCGGCCAGAAGCAGCTCATTCGGGGAATCCAAATGGGCGCCGTGAAGGGTTAGGCCGCGCGAGCTTTGTGCTCCACGCCGGCGGCGACGATCGCGTCCATCAACTCGTCCGCGCTGCAGGGCTTCCGAAGGAATCGGAAGATGCTGACCTCGGACATCGCGCGCTCGGCGGTTTCGGAGTCCGCGTTCCCGGTGAGCATGATGCGAACGGCGTTGGGCTGAAGGCTTTCGGCGCGGCGGAGGAACTCGATGCCATCCATCCCCGGCATCTGCATGTCCACCACGATGACCGAGAACTGAAAGTCCGAGGCCAGAGCTTCGAGCCCGGGCTCGGGCCCGCAGGCGGTGACCAAGTCCACCTCGCGGCGAAGCTGGCGGGCAAACGCGGCGAGGATATTCGGCTCGTCGTCGACGAAGAGAACCCGGTTACGCGGCACGGCGAGGCTCCTTATCGAGTCCCGCCCAGGAGGAAACATTTTCCAACTTGCCGACGCAACGAAGATATTCGTAGTCCAGCCGGAGCGAGCCCTGGAAGGGTTGATCGGCCGGCACATCCGCGAGCACGTTGGCGGCGTGGATGATGGTGGTGAGCGAAAAGACGGGTGCGCGGCAGGCATCTGGCCGGTCGTGGAAGGCGACCGCCTCGACGACGTGGATCTGGAAGCCCCAAAGGCCGAGCAGGTAGGCGCCGACCTCGGCCTGGGAGGCGCCGATCGTGTAGCGCTCGAGCGCCTGATCGGGCCATAGCTCACCGTCGGAGTCGAGTGCCTCCGTGTACTTGTCCGGATACGCACGGGCGAGGACGAGCTTGCCGATGTCGTGGAGCATTCCGGCGAGGAGGGCATCCTCCTGATCGGCAACGCTGAGCCCCTCGAAGTTGGCGATGTTTCGCGCCAATTCGGCAACCCGAAGGCTATGGTGGAATACGCCGCGAATCTTGGCGTCGTCGAAGGTCGCTTTGAAGCCGTCGAAGGCTTCGATGGTGGCGACCAACGCGCGGACGACTTCGATGCCCAGGCAGGTGATGGCGTCGACGATGCTGTCGACCCGGCGAGCGGCGCCGAAGAAGCCGGAATTCACGAGCTGCATCACCTTGGCGGTGAGCACGACGTCCTTGCTGACCACGCCCGCGACGTCGTTGGCGGAGCAGCCCGGCGTCCCCAGCACGACCATGAGGTTGTCGTACGTGGTGGAGAGGCAGGGAAGCTGCATGGTGCGTCCGACAGCGTTGCGAATGGCAGGCTCTTGGAGCAGGGACCTAACGCTCGCGGCGCGGCGCAGGGTGTTAACCAGGGTCTGCGCGTCGCAGGGCTTGGAGAGAAACTGGTGCGCCACGACGGCCGACTGCATGATGACCTCGCGGTCGGTATGGCCGGAAAGGATCAGCCGGACCGCCTCCGGATACTCGGCAGCGACCTGGTTGAGCAGCTCCACGCCGTTCATGCCCGGCATGCGCATGTCCGAAACGACGACGTCCGCGGGCCATTCGGCCATGATGCGCAAAGCCTCCGCGCCGGAAAGCGCGTAGCGGGTTTCATATTCGTCCCGGACGCACCGCATCATGCGGGTCAGGCCCTGGACTACATTCGGTTCATCGTCTACAAGTAAAACGCGGTTCATGCCGCGACCTCCATGTCGGATTGGTTTTCGCCGATGCGCATGTGCTCGTCGATCTCCTTAAGTATCGGTTCGGCGCGCAGGAACGCTTCACACACGGCGGGATCAAAATGGGACCCGGACGCCTCAAGAATCCGGCCCTTGGAGCACTCCCAATCGAAAGCCTCCTTATACGGTCGTTTCGATCGCATGGCATCCAGCGCGTCCGCCACCGCCACGATTCGGGCGGGCAAGGGAATGTCCTCGCCGGCAAGCCCGTCGGGGTAGCCCCGACCGTCCCACCGCTCGTGATGCTGTCGGGCGATCCCGCCGGCCAGCGACAGGATGCGCGGCGCGTAAGCGTCGATACGCATCGTCGGCGGCAACAGAGTGCCGAGCGCGCTATCGCGCTCGGTGAGAATTCGGTGACCCACTACACAATGTGATTCCATAAGCGTGCGCTCAAGCGCATCAAGACTGCCCTTCTTTCGCAGAATCGCATCAGGAATAGCAATCTTGCCGATGTCGTGGAGGGTGCTCGCCAGCAGAAGCTCGTCCCCTTCGGACTCGGACATTCCGAGCTGGAGCGCGATTGCCTTGCTGAACATGGCGACGCGAAGTACGTGGTTGCCGGTGTCGACGTCGCGAAGCTCGGCCGCCTTCGAGAGCTGCACGACGAGCTCGAGCCGGGAGGCGGCGAGCTCGGCGGTCCGCTCTGCGACCAGATCCTCCAGCATCGAGTTCTGAACGGCCAGTTCGTCCTGGCACTGCTTCACGGCGAGCACGCTGCGCAGCCGCGCGATGAGGTCTTCGTGGTTGACCGGTTTAGAGAGCAGGTCCTGCGCGCCGAGCTCGAGCGCGCGACGCTTGAGGTCCCGCTCCGCGGCGCCGGTGACGACGACGACGGGAATGAATCCAAATTCGCCGCTTGCGACCTTGCTCAGCAGCTCGAGTCCATCGACGCCGGGCATGTTGACGTCGGTGACGACGGCGTCGACCCGACCGGCTTTGAGAACCTCGAGTGCCTCCACTCCGCCGACGGCGAACAACAGCTTCCACTCATTCCGGTAGGGATGCAGCATGCGCCGCATCGCGGAGAGAATGTCCGGTTCGTCGTCGACGAAGAGAATCGTCTTCATGCGGCCTCTTCCATGGCTTCGGCTAGCGGGAGCGACTTCGGCAGCTTGATCGTGAAGACCGTGCCTTTGCCCTCCTCGGTTTCGAAGGCGATCAGACCGCCGTGCCGTTCGACGACGACGTTGTGGGCGATGGCGAGACCCTGGCCGGTGCCTTTTCCGACCTCCTTGGTCGTGAAGAACGGGTCGAAGACGCGGTTGCGGACCCGCTCGGGAATCCCGTTGCCGGTGTCGCCGATCCGGATGATGATGTGGGTGTCGTCGTGATCCGACTCGACAGTGATGACACCCATCTTGTCGGTGCCCGCGTGCTTCTCAGCGATCGCGTGGGAACCGTTGATGATGAGGTTGAGCACGACCTGACCGATCTCGCCGGGAAGGCACGCCACGGCCGGGAGCGATGGATAGAGCTTGAGCTCGAGCTCGGCGACATACTTCCACTCGTTGCGGGCGACGGTGGCGGTGCTTTCGAGGATGCGGTTCACGTCGGCGATCGTCATGGAGTCGACGCCCGGATGGGAGAAGTCCTTCATCGCGCTGACGATGGATGAGACGCGCGCGATGCCTTCCAGGGACTCGCTGATCGCCTTGGGAATCTCCTCCTTCAGGAAGTCGATGTCGGCCTCCGTCTTGACCAACTCGAGGTCCACGAGTTTGTCCGGGGTCAGAGGTGGGTTCTTGGCGCAGCTCTCGAACTCCGAGTAGGCGTCGAGGAGCTTGAGGGTGTCGGTGAACGCGTCCTGAAGGAATCGAGTGTTGTCACCGATGTACTGGGTCGGCGTATTGATCTCGTGAGCGATGCCGGCGGCGAGCTGGCCGATGCTCTCGAGCTTCTGGGCCTGCGAGAGCTGAGATTCGAGGTGCTTCCGCTCGGTGATGTCGCGGACGAATAAGGCGTACTGTGCGGGCTCGAGCCCGGGAACCTCGTAGCAATAGCACTCGGCCGGAAACTCTGTTCCATCGTCGCGATGCATGATCCCTTCGAAAAATCTGCCGCTCACGTTCCTTAAATCGACGCCGAGGAACTTGGCGGAATCGGACTCGCCTTCGGCATCCACGTCGGACGCAAAGTAGTCCTCGAGCCGCTTGCCGGCGAACGAGTCGCGGCTCACGCCGAAGATGCGCTCGGCGGCGGAGTTCGCCTCGAGGATCGTGCGATCCGCGTCGTACCGGATGACGGCGTCGGGTGCCGATTCGAAGATGATCGTCTTGACCGCCTCCGACTCTTTGAGCGCGGCGCTGCTCTCAGTGTAAGCCTCTTCAATTTCGTCGTTCAGCATTTCGAGGCGCGCTTGCCGGTGGCTGCCGATTCGAAGTCCGGCCGAGGTGCGGCTCAGCGAGGCGTAGAGCACGAGGTCCATGACCAGAAGCCAGGCGACGTTCTCGGCCACCGGCGAGTGGTGGCGAACGGCGGCGGTCACGAAGAGGTCGGTGTACCACGTCGACTGAATGGTCAGGTCGAGAATCGCGACCACGGTCGCCGCGGCGAGAACGCGTCCATCCCGGTAGAAGGAAAGGAACGCGAGCATCACGAAGATGCCGACGCCGGCGTCAGCCCAGCCGCTCACGTGGACGAGCAGGCTCGACAAGATCATCAAGGAGATCGCGGCGAGGAACGGGTTGGCGCGGTGGCCGGGGTACTTGACCGAAGCGTAAACCGGCGCGGCGACGACGAGCAGGCCGGCGCCGCAGAGCACCGCGAGCTCGCCGATGATCTGGCCACGCTCGAGCCGGGATACGGATGCGGTGATGACGAACAGGGCGAACGCGGCGACCCACATGACGAGCGCCAGGATCGCAAAAAGCCGGTCGGTTAACGCCCGGTGTTCGACGAGTCGTTGAAGATAGACCTGCTGCGCACGCTGTTCAACCGTACGCTGGTCGGTCAGCTCGAATTCTTCGGTTTCCATACCGTCCACGCCTTTACGCAGAGCGGACCCACTCCCCCTGCGACGCGACATTCCGTTGCCGCTCCCTTAAGTGATCGGCCCCTTTTCCCGAGGGGCGGGCTGATACAACTACCGGTTGATGAACGGTTGTAGGTTATGGGTTCTGGGTTCTAGGTTTCAGGTTCTAGGTTTCAGGTTC
>DATGIR010000416.1:0-8376 GCA_035295605.1 Fimbriimonadaceae bacterium
GCAGGCGCAGCCGTCCCTTTCCGAAGCCGACAAGGCAGCGGTCATCACGGAGTTCTCGAAGGAACTTCAGACCCGGTACGTGTTCCCCGAGATCGCCACCAAGGCCGTCGAAACGCTCAAGTCGAACCTGAGCGCCCACCGGTACGACTCGACCTCGGACGGCCCAGCGTTCACGAAGGCCCTGAACGCGGACCTCAACGACGTGTGCCACGACGCCCACCTTCATGTGAGCTACTCGCCGGAGGTCCAGCCCGTTCGTAAGGACATCGGCAAGCCGTCGCCGATCGAGATTCAGCGGCAGCATAAGATGATCACCCAGCTCAACGGCGGAATCGAGCACGCCGAGCGGCTGACCGGAAATATCGGCTACTTGGAGGTTCGAAGCTTCCTCGCCGACCCCAAGGAGGCTTCGCGGCCGATTCAGGCGGCGTTCGACTTCCTCGCCGATACGGACGCGCTCATCCTCGACCTTCGTCGGAACGGCGGCGGCGATCCCGCGACCGTCCAGCTCCTTTGCTCCTACCTATTCGACTCCAAGCCGGTTCACCTGAACGACCTCTACTTCCGGGAGGGAAACAAGACCCTTCAGTTCTGGACTCAAAAGTCGGTTCCGGGACACCGCTTCTTGAACAAGCCCGTGTACGTGCTCGTATCCAAGCGGACAGGGTCGGGCGCCGAGGAGTGCGCGTACGATCTTCAAAACACCAAACGCGCCAAGATCGTCGGTCAGCCGACCTGGGGTGGCGCCAATCCGGGGGGCTTCGTCCGGCTCGACGACCACTTCTCCGCGTTCATCCCGGTCGGGCGCGCCATCAATCCCTACACCCACGCCAACTGGGAGGGAACCGGCGTTACGCCGGATGTGAAGGCCGACCCGGCCGAGGCCCTTCCGACCGCCGAGAAGCTGATTCTCAAGCAGCTCTTGGCCGACGCCAGCGATCCCGACGACAAACAAAGGTTGCAGACGGCGCTCGAGACAGTTGGTTCCGGGACGCCCGATCCAGGTAGGAAATGAACCGAATCCACCTTCGGAAACAGTAAACTGAAGGTGGATGTCGGACCGCCCGCTGAAGGTACTTCAGATCATTTCCAGCTCGGCCGCGGGCGGGGCCGAGCGTCACGTCCTCGACCTTAGCGAGTCTCTGAAGGCGCGCGGCCACTACGTCGAGTTGATCTGCCCCGGCGAGGGCTGGATCAGCTCCGCCGCCCGAGATGCCGGCCTCACCGTGCACCTGAGCCCGATGCGTCGGCTGGGTTGGCTGGCTACCCGAAATCTGATCGCCCAGCGGGTTCAGTCGGGTCAGGTCGAGCTTATCCACACCCACCTGACCCGTGCCTCCTACATCGGCTATGCGGCGGGGCTCAAGACGCGGGTGCCGGTCATCACCACCGTCCACCTGCTGAACAACGACCGGCTCTACCGTCAAATTGCCAAGGGCCGGAACCGGTTGGTGGCGGTGAGCGAATACGTCCAGTCGGTTTTGAACGATCGCGGGATCGCCCGGGCCTATATCGACACGGTTTACAACGGCACCGACTTTCTGCAGTTCAAACCCTCCGATCCGGCGGCGGTTAAGGCGGAGCTGGGGATTCCCGAGGACCGGATGGTCATCGGCATCGTCGGGCGCATCTGCCGCACCAAGGGGCACCTCGAGATGGTGCGCGCGCTGAGGTCGATCCGGCAGGTCTCACCGAAGGCGCACGCCGTCTTCGTCGGGCGTATCGAGGACGGGTTTAAGGGTGAACTGGCACGCGCGGTTGCCGAGGAGGGGATGGGGGAGCACATCACCTTCACCGGGGTGCGGGAAGACGTACCCCGGATCATGGATTCGTTCGACATTTCGGCGATGCCCTCCCACATGGAGACGTTCGGCCTGGCCGCGATCGAGGCGATGGCCCGCTCCCGCCCGGTGATCGCCTCCAATGTGGGCGCGCTACCGGAGGTGGTCAGCCACGGAAAGACGGGACTCCTCGTCCCCGTCGACTCCGAGCAGTTGGCGGGTGCGGCGGTGAAGCTTTTGCAGGACGCGCCGCTGCGGAAGCAGATGGGCAAGTGCGCACGCCAAGAGGTCGAGCAGCGCTTCTCGCTCGACACGATGGCGTTCGGCTGCGAGACCGTCTACCGGAAGGCGCTGAGCGCCTCTCCGGCTTGATAAAGCGCTTAATGTACTCACTTTTTGCGACGCGGCTCGCAATAGGACGCGCCATAATGTTAAGGGAAGATGAAAGCGCGTATCACCGCCGAGATGATTGTTGGCCGAGGTGTCCTTCTGATGTCCGGTGAAGAAGTCGAAGTTTCGATCTTCGGCGATTACGTGGACGGACTCGTCCGCGACAGCGCGATCGAGCTCTTGGAGCCCATACTTGCGGTAGCCGACGGCGCCGAATCTGGCTCGTCGGCGCAGCTCATCTAGGGCTCCGTACCCAAGTGGCTAAGGGAAGGGTCTGCAAAACCCTCATTCAGCGGTTCGAGTCCGCTCGGGGCCTCCAGTAAGCTGACGGCATGCGAATCAAGGGCATCCGCGCCTACCGGGTTGAGTTGCCGCTCAAGGAGGGCAGCTACAAGTGGTCCGGCGGGAAAGCGGTCGAGGTGTTCGACTCCACCGTCGTCGAGGTGCTCACCGACGCCGGAATTACCGGTTGGGGCGAAGTCTGCCCCCTCGGACCTTTCTACCTTCCGGCCTACGCGGCGGGCGTCCGCACCGGGATCGGCGAGCTGGGCCCCCATTTGATCGGCGAGAACGCACTCGAGCTTGCGAAGCTCAACGTGCGGATGGACGCTGCGCTCCAGGGCCACCCCTATGTGAAGTCCGCCATCGACATGGCGTGCTGGGACATCCTCGGTAAAGCGGCCGGGATGCCGGTTTGCACCCTGCTCGGAGGCCGATACGGAGAGGACTTCGTGCTCTATCGCGCGATCTCCCAGGAGTCGCCGGAAGCGATGGCGGCGAAGGTTGCCGGGTACCGGGCCGAAGGGTATCGCCGGTTCCAGCTCAAGGTCGGCGGCGACCCGGATTTGGATATCGAGCGGATTCGAGCGGTGGCGGCCGAGCTGAAACCGGGAGACAAGCTCGTGGCGGACGCCAACACCGGCTGGCTGCGCCACGAAGCGATGCGGGTGGTACGTGCGGTCGCCGACGTCGACCTCTACATCGAGCAGCCCTGCCGAACCTACGAAGAATGCCTCTCGGTTCGGCGGAACACAAGCCATCCGTTCGTGCTCGATGAGAACGTCGATTCGATTTCGATGCTGCTGCAGGGCCAGCGCGACCTCGCGATGGACGTGGTGAACATCAAGATCTCGAAGTTCGGCGGGCTGACGCGGGCGGTTCAGGCGCGCGATCTGTGTGCGACGCTCGGGATCGCGATGACGATCGAGGACAGTTGGGGCGGCGACATCGTGACGGCGGCAATCTCGCACCTCGCCCACAGCACGCCGACGGAGTTGCTCTTCACGTCCACCGACTTCAACAGCTACGTGACGCTCCCGTTCGCCGACGGCGCTCCTCAGCGTCACCACGGCCGCATGGCGGCCTCGGCGGCGGCAGGCCTGGGGGTCACGCCTCGGATGGACGTGTTGGGGCGCCCGGTCTTGGAAATCAAATCCGCCCACAGCAGGGGCGCAGCCCGTGCGCGAGGTCGGTCACCGATCACGCCGCGCCCATAATCCGGCTGAGCCATGTGGAGGGGACACCTGATGAGGCTCGGTCGCACGGCCTGCTTGGCGGCGATTGGCTTGCTCCTGGCCGGCGCCTACGGCCAGACCTACGGCGGCTTGCACCAGGACGGCGAGCCGCTGGTCAAGGATTCGGATCAGGCGACGTTCTTCGCCTGGTTCGACACGCTCGGTTACGCTCCTATCGTCTCGGGCCGTTTTGTTCAGATCGAGACTTGGGATCCGGTGCACCCGGAGTGGCGCCACGACTTCAGCTTCGGCTTCCAAGGGCGCTCGGATCGGGGGACGCTCGAAGTGGTGACGACGGAGCTCGATAGTCCCGGGAGCCAGTGGCGGACGGAGCGAGAAATACCTGCAACGAAGCGGTACACGGTCGTCGATTTTGCCCACTGGGCGCACGACACGTTTGAGAAGCACAAGGGCCAACGGGAGCTCGATTCAGAGCGGTTCGAAATGGACCCGGGCGCCGTGTTAGAACTCGTCGTCACTGCCAGGGCTTGCGCGGCCCGCGGATTGGACGACCTTGCCGCCAAGTGTTTCCACGAAGCCACGCTGGCCCAGCTTGGTTATGGAAACGCCTGCTCACTCCGCGAGGACATCGCGAATGTTGCGTACGAGTCCTGCGTGTTGACACTCGACGACGCCTCGCAGCCGCGTGGGCGGGCGCTCGGGCTCTTTCGAGCCTTTGTAAAGCGGTACGGCTTCTCGAGTTGGATCCCGGAGTCCACCGAAGCGATCAAGACGTTGGAGCGCATGGATGCGGCGGATCGGGCCCGCACTTCGCACCCGGCAGGCGATCTCTCCACGCTGAACCTTCACGACCGAATCGCGGAGCTCATCTACCGGCTGCAGGATCAAGTCGGGTACCAGACCTCGGTTCCAGGCGGGCCGGATGTGTTCGGTGACGCGTGGAACTCGCCGTTCGGGATCACTCGAGCGGGCGCCGAGCGAGAGCCGGCGACGATGCTGTCCAGGCTCGGTTACGCGGCCGTCCCTCAATTGATTCAAGCCCTCTCCGACAACCGATTCACCCGCACATCAGGCATTGCCAGGTTTGAAGGCGGGCGGGAGTATAACTGCCCGGTCTGGAGGGTCGCCGAGATCATTCTGCGCCGCATCACAAGCAATGGATTCGAGATCAAGACCCCCGACGAATCAAAGCCGTATCAGGTGCAACTCAAGGCGGCGGTCGAGGCGTGGTGGCAAGAGGCAAAGCCGCTGGGTGAGCGGGAAGTATTGATCAGGGGAATTCGATCCCAAGCAAAGGAAGCCTACTGGTACGCGCCTCGCCTGGTCGAGGGCTATCCCAAGGAAGCACTAGGTGTGATCGCCTCAGCGCTCCCGAAGGCGGATGCGTACATGCAGGAACGGCTCATAAGCTCCTTGCAGAACCTGCACGACCCCAATGTCGCTGCCGTAGCCCGAACCTACTTAGTGCATGGCAAGGCGCTTGAAGTGAAGCTGGCCGCGGCCCACGTGCTCGCACCGACCCATCCGAGCCTCGCGGTCGACGCGATGCGGACCGAGTGGGAGCGCGCTCGGAAATCCCGTAACCCGGGTGTCCTTGGTGAGCGGGACCTCGCCGCATTCCTGTTGTCGTCAGGTCGGGCGGACGCGGTACGAACCATCGCCGACGGCTTCCGCGCGCTGCCGGGCGGTCTTCGATTCGAGGTTCTCCAATCCATGGAGTTCCAACCGCTGCCTCCGGAGACGCCAAGCCAGCAGTGGGGGCCGACCCCCAAACCACCGAGTTCTCCGCAGGCCCGGATCGCCTTCGAGCACGCCATCGAGGATCTACTGGCGAGCGAGCTCTCGGATACCGACGTGCAGAAGGGGCTTCAAGTGTTCGATCCCGACGACTCTTACGCCGACCCGCGAGTTTGCGATGAGGCCGGGATCGCCTTGGCGCGGCGCTGGCCGCAGAAGTATCGATTTCACATCGCCGGGCCTATGTCGACAAGAGATCAGTCGCGACTCGAATGCCTGAACACGTGGCGAATATCGCGCGGCCTCTCCCCGGTTTCGACGCCATGAAGGCGCTCCGCTAGCCCGTCCCAAGCGTCTTGAGGAGCGCGGGCGGCCAGCTCGGGTAGGGCGCGTGGGTTTTGACCAGCGCGGCGTTGTAGGTTGGCATGAGCTTCCCAGGGTCCAGGTAGCACTCCATCAGCCGCTTGCGGCCGAACGCTTTCTCGATCGTCGTCGCCTGAATCCAGCCGAGCGTGTACCACGGCCCTTGGGTTCCGTAGAACTCCGCCGCTTTGGCCTGGACCGCTTCGCCCTTCAGGGTGCCTTCGACCGTATCGGTAAGGAACTTCGCGATGGTATCCATATCCTCTTGGACTTGCTCCATTCCGTGTTTCCAGGCCGCCTGCACCTCCGGCTCGAACGGCGCCATCGGATCGGCCTCGACGCTGCCAGCCGCGGCCAGCACGGCATAGCCCTCGCCGAAGGCGCCGATCCACATCCAGGCCGCCTGCAATGCCTCCGGTAGCTTCTTCACCCAGGCGGAGAATTCCGGAGCAGGGCAGCAGCTCGAGTAGCCGATGTGATGCAGCTCGTGGACCACGGTTCGCCGGAAGCGTTCCTGGCTCTCGGTCGGGTCGAGATAGAGCATGATCGCGGGATTCTTCGCCGTATCCCAGACGAAGCTGTTGTGGCGCGGCTTAATGAGCGGATAGACCTTGGCGGTGAGCTTGGCATTGACGGGGAGGTACGCCATATCCTGTTGGCCGACGGCTTTGAAGTCGGTCCTGGACCAGGCGGTAAGGGTTCGTGCCAGTTCGGCCGCCTGCGCCTTCAACTCAGGCGATTCGACGAACTTGCGGAAGTCGTCGTCTGTGAACGCCCGGTGCATGCCCGCCTCGCGAGCCTTGAGGCGCCGGTAGCCTTCGGTTCTCCAGAGGCGCTGCCAATCGGCGTCGGTTGGGTTTTGCTTGGTGAGGATCGCGAGCACCGCTCTTGGCTCATCCTCGACCCATGTCACGTGGGCAGTCGAACGTGCTCCCGCGAATAGGGCAAGTGTGGCTACGAGCATCCGGAGACCCTACGATAACCGCCAACGCGGGTGTTCCGAGCTTGCGCCCAAGCCGGTTCAATCGAGTGTTCCCGAGCAACCGCGTTCCGCTCCGGCCGTCCAATCAGCAGCTTGCAAATTCATCCGCGTTCTTCCAAGGCCTCGAAGATTGGGCTGGCCTGTGTCCTCGTCTTGGCAAGCACGGTTGCTAACGCCCAGCCCACCGAGGCGGCGGGCCTCTACAAGTGGTTCGACACCCTTGGCTACGGAGCGATCACCGACGGCGACTTCCGGATGGTGCAGCTCTGGTCTGGGACCGGAACGCTGAACACGTGGGTAGAGCGGCACTATTGCTTCAGGATGCCCGCACCGGCAAGCAAGTCCAGATTCCTGACCCTACAATTGGGACTCATCGAGTGCGACAACGGTCTGCCTGGGCCTTGGGGCAACGTCGGGGATGGCCCCGCCGAGCTCGCATCGTGGGCCGCGAGGCGGGTGAGTGAATCCGGCAACCGGTATCCGGGCCGCATCGTCGACTCCAGAGGGGCGGAAGCCTCGCCGACGGAACTATTCCTGATCTCCCGGGCTTGCGCAGCCCGAGGGTTGACCGACCTGGCGGCTACTTACTTCGAATTGGCCCGTACCACCGCAAAACCCAACGGAGTCGCCGCAGCGGTCCGAGAAGGGCTCGCTTGGGCTGCGGCCATGAGGTGCTACGGGGAGCTTACAGACGTCAGCCAGTCGCTGGCGTCGGTTCTTCCTATGTTTGAGGAACTTACGAGGTCCTATGCGGGGACCCAGACGGCGAAGCGGGGCGCGCGGGTGTTGGCCGAATTCGCCTCCCGGAATCCGTTATCTGAGGTCGGGCAACACCCGATTCCCCGCGGAAGGGCAGGATCGGAGTCGGCGCAGATCGATGCACTTGTCGAGGACCTGCGCGATCAACCCTGCCAGCGAATCTTGCCGACCAACATAGGGAACTCCTTCGACTTCTATGCGATCGATGCGTATCCCGACAGTCCGGCTGCACGCCTGGTGAAGTACGGCTTCGCGGCGGTACCGAAACTCCTCGAGGCGACGAAGATCCAGACCCTGACTCGTTGCGTGGGCTTTAGCCGGTCCGGTCCCTTCCCGTTGTCCGTCGGCGCCATCGCCGTCCACGTCCTAGAGCGGATCGCTGAAACGTCGTTCACGGAGTCGCCGTTTCGGGAGGATGTGGAGGGTTCATCGCTGGAAGCCGGGGCCAGAGCGGCTAAATGGTGGGAGGTCGCCAAACTGAAAGGTGAGTTCGCGGTGCTGAGTGAGGGGCTCCGGGACAGTCCGCTCGACGCGCAGCGGTGCTCCATGCAGCTAATTGACCGCTTTCCGAACCGAGCACTGCAAGCCATCTCCGGCGCGATCGAGTCGACTTCTGCAACGCGTCAACCCGATCTCATAAGATGTCTGGGCTCCGTGCAAAATGCTCGAGCACGTACGGTAATTTCGAGGTACCTGGCGCCCGGGAATGGAGCGGCTCTTCGGCAAGCCGCCGCCTCCGCCCTCCTCCATCACGACCGTGCCGCGGGAATTCTGACTTTTTGCGAGCAGTGGAACGAGATGCTCGGCGACCCAACAACGTTTGACAAGGAACCCTGGCGGCTGATCGGCCCGTGCCTCGTTCTGCTTGGCACTGGGCTGTCCGAGTCGG
>DATGIR010000417.1:0-11363 GCA_035295605.1 Fimbriimonadaceae bacterium
GCAGTCTCATGATCTCCGCGGCGCACAGCGGCCACTCCCAAGAAGAACGCGGCCTCGGCCACGTTGTGCCGATCGAGGAACTCGAGGTGC
This sequence comes from Fimbriimonadaceae bacterium, assembly GCA_035295605.1. Classification (GTDB taxonomy): domain Bacteria; phylum Armatimonadota; class Fimbriimonadia; order Fimbriimonadales; family Fimbriimonadaceae; genus DAIDHV01. Next base: position 91 of record DATGIR010000417.1, read on the forward strand.
GGGATGGCCGCGTCAATATTCTGTGCTCCCAATAGCGCCCGGGATAGTACGAGCCGTGGGCCGATAGCATTGGAATCCACGTCAAGCTCGCGCTGCATGGCCGCAACGCCTCCGCCGGGTTCGCCGACCGCCTCAGCAAGCTTGGCCCGTCGATCGGCCCAATCTACCGTCTTCCCACCCATTCGTAGGAGGTCCTCGAGCCCCTGCTTCGCGGTGCGCAAGTCACTTGCAATAAGGGCAGCGTCGATCAATGCGACGAGGCTCTGGATGGAACCCGGATTAAGGCGAGTTGCTTCAATCCAATCGGCTTTCGCGCCCGCGTAATCCCCTAGTGCCTGCTTGACGCAACCAAGGTTGTGTAGGCGCTTAAAGGTAAGGATGCCCACGTCCACGCTAGAAAAGTGCCCATCGGTGCTCGTAGGCATGCTCTCATAGGCTTGCTTTGCCTCAAGCAGCCTGCCCATGCTCGTAAGGGTCATGCCAAGTTGGAACGGCAGCTCGGGGTCGTCCGGAATCTTGCCGATCGCAGTCCTTAGGACGTCAGCGGCCTCGTCAAGTCGGCCCAGCTCCCGTAGCGAAACGCCCATCATCGCCCAAGCTTTCCGGAGATGAGAGTCCGATGGGCCGGAGTGGCTGATACTTCGCTGGAGCCAATCGACCGCCTCCGCATGGTTGCCGGAGAAGTGGTGCGTCATGCCGATGTTGAAGAGCACAAACGGATGACCCGGCCGCTCGGCGAGGTCCAACTCGAGAAGGTGCCAGTCGCGCGCGCGTTTCTTGCGTTGTCCCTCTGGGGACCTGTCGTATCCGGAGTGAAGAATAACGGCTTCCAGCCGGGCGACTTCTCCGTGCTTCCGCAGCGAGGTGAGAACCTGCTCGTGAATCCTGCCTTCAAATGTCACCCCTCGGTTGTTACGGAACAACTTGACATGATCGACTCGCGTTCCGGCCCCGGGCCCGGCATCGACGAATTGAATGGGAACCACGAACCCGGCGATCGTTGGGGGCGCCTTAAGCGCCGCCTCCAGGATTGTCTCTCCGGTTGGGAAGGGGAGGGTGTCGTCAGCATCCAACCAAAAGATCCATTCTCCGGTTGCGTGCTTCAGTGACTCATTTCTTGCCTCCGCGAAGGAGTCGGGCCACTCAATTTCGAATACCGTGGCGCCTAAGTCCTTAGCGATCTCCACAGTGCCGTCGGTCGAGCCCGTGTCCACGACAATCATCTCGTGAAAGAAGGGCTTGGCGCTTTCGAGGCAGGCTCGAAGTACGCGTTCCTCGTCGCGAACGATCATGCAAAGCGATATCCTCGCCTGCTTGCGTAGGCGATCGATCTGTCGCCCAAGGACCGCGCGTTCTCGCGACGGATTGAATTGCACAGGGGCAGGAATCGCAAGACCGGGCAGGTGCGAGGCGAAGCCGGTTTCAATGTCCGAACGCCACTTTTCCTCGTAAACTGCCCGGTTCCGTTGGAGCAACTCTCCAGGGTCGGATACGTTCCGCTCGAGGGTTCGAGAGCCCCAGTGGTGGACGAATGCGCGCGCCGCCAGCACCATTCGGTAGCCCGCCCGGCACAAGCGGTACGAGTAGTCTGTATCTTCGAACATCCCCCGTTCATACCGCTCGTCGAACGGGCCAATCTCGTCCCAGACGTTTCGCTTCACGGCAAGCGCGAATCCAACGAGAATCTCTACGTCACGGTCTGGTGAGGACGATCGCGCGAGGTCCTCCGCGAAGAGGTCGATGGTCGACGGGTCGGAATACGTCGGATTGATCCTTTGGTAGTAACCAACGTTGTTTGACACCGGCCCCGCTGCCCCGATTGCCCCGGAAGATTGAAGGGACTGGATCAAGCGGATGAACCCGGCACGCGGCAGCATCGTGTCGGAATTCAGGAACAGGATGATCTCGCCACTTGATTCGGCGGCGCCACGATTGCAGGTTGCGGCGAAGCCCAAGTTGGAATCGTTTTTCAACAACCGGGCGCAGGTGTGCTTCGCGGCCACTTTCGGCGCGTTGTCGGGAGACGCATCGTCAACGACGATGACCTCGTGGAGGATATCTTCAAGCTTATCGAGTGACTCGAGACACTGGTCGATCTCCTTTGGCCCGCCATGAAGCGGAATAACGATGCTGACCTTGGGCCATGCCGGCGGGGCGCCGGCCACGAGGTAGGGTTCCGAGTCGTATGATGGGGCGCGGTAGTCGATGACCTCCTTGAGAGGATCGGGTCGAGGAATGCGTTCGACGTAGCCGTACACCGGCGGGTGGGTTGGGTGCAAGTCGCGCATCAGCTTGTTCTCGTGCCACCCAAGCCAGATCTCGCTCCACCAGCGGTCCACAACTTCGTGGCTGTGGCTCCAGGTGCTTATCTTTCGTTGGATTCGAGCGTCGGGGCCTACATAGGAGAGGTGGTGGAGAACCCCCAATTCAGGGGGGAGAATGAAACCGATCCCGCCCCCGTAGAGCCTCCCGTTGAACATCGTAACGTCCCAGGGATGCACCGCTTCAAGTTCCATCATCAGCAGCGGCGTCAGCCGTTCGCGAGGTCGGATGATGCAGTCGGGCCGGGACCAGTACGTGTCCATGTGAACGTACACGCGCTGAGCGAGCCTAGTCCGGATGATCTTGCGCAGAGACTCCACCAACTGGGGCTCGGCGATCTCATCCGAGTCCGGCATGAGGGCGTGGGTGTAGCCGAGATCGATGAGCGTTTGAACTGCGGCTTGTCGGTGCAAAACCTCCACGGGCCAGTCACCAAGTATCACCTTGGCTCCGCACTCCTCCGCGCATTCCTTAACTTTCGTCCAATCGCCGGCTTCGCCGTTCCATGGCATTCTGCTTAGGAACACATATAGGTCCCCGGCATTTCGGAAGGAGTCGATCGTGAACCTGAGGAACCAATGGTCATCATGGACGCAAAACGCGACTGCCGACTTAACTTTCCCCGCCACGGTTTCAGTATAGCGAGTGATGTGGACTTTTTATGGACCTTGTTCCCAGGGCCCTTCCATACGCTTAACAATGGGGTCCCAACACACTGAGTTCGGACGAATCAGTTCAAGGTACAGTCGATTTGCTACCCATCGGTAACGTTTGCGAGTCTCATGTTAACCTCCGCGCACTCAAGCAACCCAGGTAAGCGGCGAAAGGGCGCAGGGGAGAACCCGGCGACGCAGCGTGAATCTTCTCGGGCACTGGCCGTCGTCGACCTCTTCAAAGTCTTCATGTCACCGGCCGCGGGCGAAGCCGCGTCCAGAACGCTGCATTCCGGGTATATCGGCCAAGGCCCGCGCGTCGAGGAGTTCGAAAGAGAGCTCGGCTCATTCCTCGGCTCGAACCGGGTAGCGACCGTCAATTCTGGGACGTCGGCACTTCACTTGGCACTTCACCTCCTGCGCCACCCCGTCGGCCGAGCACCGACGACCGATGGGGCAGAGGTGATCACGACAGCCCTAACCTGCACTGCGACGAACTGGCCGATCCTTGCCAACCGACTTCGGATTCGCTGGTGCGACATCGATCCGAGCACTCTGAACATCGACTTGGACGACGTGGCGCGGAATCTCACCCCTCGAACGAAAATCGTTATGGTGGTCCACTGGGGCGGGCATCCCGTGGACCTCGACAGACTATCCGACATCTTGGAGGAAGCCGAGAGGCGGCGAGGGATTAGGGTGCGGGTTATCGAAGACTGCGCCCACGGATTTGGTTCCCTCTACAAGGGGCGAGCGGTGGGAAGCCGGCGCAACATCGGGTGCTACTCGTTTCAGGCGATCAAGCACGTCACATCGATCGACGGTGGATGTCTTGTGTGTCCGGATGCAGAGACATACGAACACGCCAAGTTGCTGCGGTGGTACGGAATAGACCGTGAATCTCCTAAAGGGGACTTCCGGTGCGAAAACGACGTTGAGGAGTGGGGATACAAGTTTCACATGAACGATGTATGCGCCGCAGTCGGGCTCGCAAATCTACGGCACGCCGGCGAGCTGATTGCGCGGCACCGGGCCAATGCGGCCTATTACGACGAATACCTCGCGGGCGTTCCGGGGCTACGTCTCCTAAGGCGCTCACACGAGTCGACATCTTCGTTTTGGCTGTATTCGATGCTCGTTGAGCGCCGAGCAGCGTTCATGGCCAAGCTGAAGGGTCAAGGGATCATCACTTCCCAGGTTCATGAGCGGAACGACAAGCATACGTGCGCACGCCAATTCCGGACAACCTTGCCGAACCTGGATCGGTGGCTTCCGGAACTCGTGAACATTCCGGTAGGTTGGTGGGTTAGCGACGAGGACCGCGAGCGTATCGTCAACTGCATTAGATCCGGCTGGTGACAAGCGTGCGAGGGGTCACGCTGAGCCCGATGATCGAGTCCGACGCCTCGTTCGTGCTGGCCATCAGAAACGATCAATCGACCTACCCAATGCTCCATGACACCAGGCGCTTTTCCGCTCCTGAGTTTGTCGAGTGGTTTCGATCCAGATCGCCACGGTGGCTCACCATCTCCGACTCCAATGCCGGAGAGAAGGTCGGGTATATACGCACGCTTTGGGTTGATTCCGACCAAACCGAGCTGCAAATCGGGATTGACATCCACCCCGCGCATCGACGGCTGGGCTACGCACGTGCGGCGTATGCGGCACTCTTCGAACGCCTAACGTTTAAGATGGTCGGAACCGTCTGCCTCGAAGTGTTGGACCACAACTTCGCGGCACGAGCGCTGTACGATGAACTAGGATTCCGCGAAACGGGGCGGCGTCGGTTCAGAAATGGCGAAGGTTCGAAGTGGAGCGTCGAGATGCGGAGGCCCCTCGTCCATCTCACGGGCCGGCATTGCAGGGTGATCGCATGTTGGTTTGGCGACCGACGTGCGTGGCACGCCGTGTCCGGCCCGACGGAGAGCCGTTCAATGTTTCGCTTCCTACTTCAGAAGGAGCGGGAATTGGATAAGGGCTTGCATTGCGACACTATTTTGGTGATAAATACGCCGATGGGCGACGAGGTTCGAAGAGATTCGCGTTACCGGGAGGTTCGCTCCTTGGTCCGCCATTCGGATGGCGCCCGGACGCCGAACGGCGTGATCCGAGTCTTCGAGCGACAGAATATTGGGCTGTCGTTCGGAGCGTTCGACTACGCCTTCAACCGCTTTGCAGGGATGTACGACTATTGGCACTTCCTCGAAGACGACCATATTGTCGTGGCCGACGGTCAACTACGCTCAGACTACTTTCAGTTTAAGGACGTCGGCGAGGACCTCGGATTCATAGCATCAGTCGGTTGCTCGGACGTGATGGCTCGCCATGCTCACGGTGGATGCGGTGTGACGACCAGAACCGTTCTGCAGGCACAAAGACAGAAGAACTTTTCTCCGGAACTAGGCCGCCATCACCTGCCCTTCTGGAACTCCGGACGCGACGGGGCGGAAGACCACAATTGGCACGGCGAGGTTCCATTCACGAGTGGGATCGCAGCGGACGGCTTCAAGCTCGTCGACTCGAGAGTGGACAAGTTCCTAGTTAATTGGCGGTCCCCAGAGCTGCGGAACTGCCACGGGGAAGCGGTGAGATTTGTTCCGTGGAGCGAGGAGATGGTGCTAGATGAGCCGAGTAGCTGACAAGCGCGCCCCAACTCGTTTCAGTCTCGAGACCTTAGTCCGAAGCAAATTTCCTCTTAAGCGCAGACCCGGGCGGAGATAAACTCCCGCGACATGGCCAACCCCCACTTCTACCGGGCCAAGCTCACCTGGACCGGGGGAGAGCAGGGCCCGGCCGTCTCGTACGAGAGCTACTCACGGAACTTCCGGATCGAGATGAACGGACGCCCGCCGATCGAGGGCAGCGCCGATCCCAATTACCGCGGTGACGGGTCGCGGGTGAACCCGGAGGAACTGCTGGTCGCCTCGATTTCAAGCTGCCATATGCTCACGTACATCGCCTTCGCGGTGCGCTCGCGGATGGACGTGGTCAGCTACGTGGACGAAGCCGAGGGGATCATGCAGATGGAGGGCGATAAGATGCGAGTCACGGACGTGATTTTGCGTCCGAAGATCGTCCTCGGCCCCGGCGCCGACCTCGAGAAGGCGCGCGCGCTCCACGACCAGGCTCACAACGAATGCTTCATCGCCAACTCGGTGACGTGCAGCATTCGCGTGGAGGCGGAGATAGTAACTAGGGACTAGTGACTAATGACTAATGACTAGCTGCTAGCTTGTCTTGCAGCCTCGCTCGTACGTCCGGCCACTCCGCCTTCAGGATGCTGAACACCACCGAGCTCCGGATATAGCCGTCCCAGCAGACTCGGTTCTCCCGCATCACGCCTTCCCTCACCGCGCCGAGCCGGGCGATCGCGGTCTGGGAGCGCTCGTTCCGCAGGTCGGTCACGAACTGCACGCGCAGGAACTCCAGCGTTTCGAAAGCGTGGGTGAGGAGCAAGAGCTTGGTCGCGGTGTTCACGTGGGTCCGCCAGACCCGCTCGGCGTAGAACGTGTGGCCGATCTCGCCGTTCCGGCTCTGCATGTCGATCCGGAACAGGCGGCTCGAACCGACGATCTCTCCGCCCGACTCGATGGTGAATATCTGCGTCGTGGGATCGGCCAAACCGGCCCGAAGGTAGGGGTCGATCGCCTCGGGGGTGAAGATCTTGTCGGAGAAGAACTCCCCGACTTTGGCGGTCGCAAGCTCACCCAAGGCGGCAGTGTCGGCCGGATGGAAAGGCCGGACCGTAACGCCGTGGCCCTGAAGGGTCGGCGTTGGAGGGACGGGGGACATGTGGGAGAGTATCCACGCCGCCGGCCCCCGGCGAGGATTGTCCGAAGCCCCAAACCGGAACTGTGCCGGGGCCGGGATGGACCCAATTTCACCCGCATGACTTGACCACATGATGCAAATTCGTTAACATAGAGGCTAGTTGCCGCCCCGGCGGCAGTTGGCAGGAGGAACTCTCAGTGTTGTTAAAATCTCTCAGCCGCACCAGTGCGGTGCTGTCGACCATCGTCTTCACTTCCGCGGGGCTCTATGCCGGCGCGGCGCCGGCCAAGGCGTCGTTTCACGTCAGCGGCTCGTACTTCGAAGGCTGCAGCTGCGGCGGACCTTGCCCATGCACCCTCACCGGCCCGAACATGAGCTGCGAGGGTGTCGGCTTCTACATGATCAAGTCGGGCACGTTCATGGGAAAGGATCTCAGCGGAGTCAAGACCGCGTATGCAGTCGGCGTTGGCAAGTGGACTAAGGTCTATATCGACGCTCCCGCCTCCAAACAGGCCGCCGCCGCCGGATTCATGAAGGCGATGCTGGCCGCGTTCGGGCCGATGGAGTCGTCCCGAGCCGCGAAGGTTACGATGACCGGCTCCAAGGGTAAATACATGGGTACCGTGGATGGCGGCAAGGTGATGAAGATCACAACCGTCGCGGTGCTCGGCGGTGACGGGAAGACCCCCTTAACCTACAGCAACATCAACGACCCGGTGACGCCCATCGTCATGCAGGGAAAGACGGTTGCGGGCTCGTACTCGGATGGCAAGCACACGTTCACCCTCGCGGGTTCGAACGCGTACTTTAACGACCACGTTCACAGCAGCGGAAAGCTCTAGGGAGCCCGCAAACCGAGGGCTTCCAAGTAGCCCCGTAGCTTGCCGACGCGGCCGGCCGAATTCAACTCCACGTTGAACGGCCGGCCGCGGGCGTCTACGATGAGTCCGACGCCGCCTTCGATCATATTCGTGGTCTTGTCCCGGTTGCCCCGGTTCAGGTCGAACGACCTCGCCACCACTTGCTTGCCTTTGCCCGCGCCGACGTCGAAGCCGCGCGCCGGCTCGATCGTCACATCGCCGGTTCCGTGGTAGGGCAGAACCTTGATCGTGCCGAACGGCACCGTCTCGTCGAACCCTTCGCCCACGACGCGGACGCACGGTTCCCCTTCTTTGCCGATTCCGACCGGGGCCACGCACGTGCCCACCCGGACTATGCAGTCCCGCTCGAACACCTCGCGCGCGGCTTCATAATGGTGGACGCTCAACACCCCCAGGTGAGGCATCATGAAGATGCTGTCCACCGTCAGCATCGTGACGCCCTCCGGCTGGTAGGCATCGAGCATCATCAGGGCGCTTTGCGCGCGGTTCGGCGCGTGGGAGAGCACGCCGCCGGAGCCGATGATCATGTCGAGCTCCATCATGTTGACCAGGCTCTGGCCGGCCGCGGTCTGATCGAAGATCTGACCCACGTCCCGCTGCTGCTGGCTGCCGAGCAGGTTGCGCGCAAGGGACTTGTGGTGGATGAACGCCAGCCGCAGCGCCTCGCGAGCCACCGCGTGCTCGATGAGCAGGTCTTCGTAGGTCTGCGGAATCGTCGTCGGGCGGATCATCTTGTTCCGCAGGCGGTTGCGCACCTCGGACGGGTCGAGCTCGAACGGCAGCCACCGGGCGATGTTCTCGATTCCGGCTTCCTTGAGCACGTTGCAGATCGAGTAGCTCATGCCCAGGTTCGCCGAGACCGTGCGGTTGTAGATCCGCTCGGCGGTGGGCGCGAGGAAGACCGAGAACACGTCCGTGGTCGCACCGCCGATGTCCACGCCGAGCACGTTGATCTTCTCGTTCTCGGCGTACTCCTTGAGCAGCTTGCCGACCGCGTTGGGGGTGGCCATCACCTCTTCGCTAGTCCACTCGAGGAGCTTGCTGTAGCCGGGCGCCTGCTGCATCACGTGCTCCAGGAACATCTCGTGAATCTCTTCGCGAGCAGGAGCGAGGTTCTCCCTGTCGAGGGTCGGGCGGAGGTTGTCGACGATCTGCATCGCGATCCCGTCGCCGAGAACCGTCTTGACGTCGTCGCGCGCGTCCTTGTTGCCGGCGTAGATGATCGGCAGCTTCATGTCGCCGAAGCGCGGCTTGGGGTCGGCGCGCTTGACGACCTCGGCCATCTCGACAAGGTGGGTCTTGGTGCCGCCGTCGGTGCCGCCCGACATGAGGATGATGTCCGGCCGAAGCTGGCGAAGCCGCTCGACCTTCTGGTAATCCTTGCGGCCGTCGTCGACGGCGAGCGTGTCCATGAGAATCGCCCCCGCGCCCAGCGCGGCCCGTTCGGCGGATTCGGCGCTCATCGCCTTGACCACGCCCGCGACCATCATCTGCAAGCCGCCGCCGGCGCTGGACGTGCTGACGTAGAGGTCGGACCCGTCCATCGGCCCGGTGTTCGGGTCGGCCGGCTTGCCCAGCTTGAGGTGCCGCCAAACGTGGTTTTCGTAGAGCAGATTTCGCCGCCCGGCGGGGAAGCCGTCGGGGATCGTTTCGGCGGTGATTTCCTCGAGCTCGGTTATCGAGTTGATGACGCCGATGGTGACGTCCTCGAACGGCCGCTCGACCGTCGTGGGCGCCTCGCCGCGCGCGATGAGACGGTATTCACCACCGGAGCCTTGCTCGATGAGGATGGCTTTGGTGGTTGTCGAGCCACAGTCGGTCGCAACGATGCGGCGAATCGGGTCAGGCATGGGCGAAGAGATTATGACCCGGGCGCCGTCATGGCTTTTGCTTGGGCGCCTTCGGGCTCAATTGCGCGTCCAGCAAGTTGTAAACCGTTTGCCCCTGAGCGTCGACCTTCTTGGTGTCCGCCGTAGCCGCCTTGAACCAGCGCGTCTCGACCACCTTGTAGCCGTACTGCTTGGCCAGGTCGGCTTCGAGGTCCGGCTGATGGAGCGCGCCGTAGAAGATCGCCACGGAAGCCGGATGCTCGGGCTTGTTGATCGCCTTGTCGAAGAACCGCTCGGCGCTCTTGTTTCGCGCGGTGAGCACGACGTTGGTGGTCGTTGGGTCACCGATGACGGCGAACGGGTCCAGGGCGGAGAGCCGCTTCACCATGAACAGTTTGAGCCCCTCCTTCGTCCCGGGCGTCATCGCCGCCAATATTCTTGCGAACTGAGCCGCCATGGGCGAGCTGGGATCCAGGAGATTCTTGAGCGTGTCGAAGGTATTCGGCTTGCCGCCGGCGCCGCCCTTGTTCAGCGCATCGAGCTCCTCCATCGTGAGGTCGCTGTCCACCCAGTTCGGATGGTTGTAGTTGATGTCGACAAGCTGAAAGTCGAGTCCGAGTGCATCGCTGAACACTTGGTAGACGGGCTTCGGAGCCGGCCCGGCCGGCTTTGCATCCTTATTGGCTGTCGGCGGCTCCGCCGGATTCGGCGACTGCTTGACACCCTCGTAGAGCACCTGGCTTTGGGCGTCCAGGAGCTTCTGGATCGATGCGTAATAGCTCTTGAGCCCGACGTGGGCGACGCCCACGAGCCAGACGTCCGGCTTACCCTCGGCGTGGAGGCGCCTGGCGGCGGTCTTGAGCGAGAAGACGCCGTTCGGCTCGGTGACGGTCTGCAAATAGGAGTTGGCCGGGGTCGTCGCCTGGCCGAAGAGCAAGGCCGCCGAGAGCAGGAGGTGCATGAGCGGGTTAGGCAGACTTGGCGGGCTTGGCGGACCTGGTGGTCCGGGCGGGCTTGTCGGTTTTCGGGACCGCCTTCGGTTTGGGCGCGGCCGCCTCGGGTTCCGGGGCCGCCGTTTCGGCCATGTGGTACTCGGGGTTGGCTTCGACGACCTTGTCGGGAATCGGGGTATCGGCCGGTGTCGTGCTGTGGTCGATCTCGTGCATCGCGCTGTTCAGCGCGGTTTTGCCTTCGTTGATGGCCTTCTGGAGCTCGCCCATCCCCTTGCCGATTCCGCGCATGAGCTCCGGAATCTTCTTCGGGCCGAAGAAGACCAGGATCGCTAACGCGATCAGCACCAGATGCATCGGCTCGAGGAGGCCCATGATGTTACGACGACGAAGCTTGAACCCCGCGCTTACTTCTTTGCGGCGTCCTTTTCCTCTTCCTTGTCTTCCTTCTTATCCTCGGTTTCGGAACTCCGCCGACTCTCTTCCAGGCCCTTCTTGAACTCGCCCGTCCCTTGGCCGATCCCCTTCATCAACTGGGGAATTTTCGAGCCCCCGAAGAGCACGAGAACGATCGCGAGGATGATGATGAGATGAATCGGTTGTAAGGCGCCCATGAGTTTTCCGGGATGCAGTTAAGTATACGCCCCGCATAGACGGTCGGATTCCGCGGCGGTTCGGGTCAGGGCGATCCGAGGATCGCGTCGGCGGCGTACACGGTCCGCGGGTCGCCGTTCACCGAACACACGAGCTGGCCGTTCGGGCCGACCCCGATCGCGACCGCGTCCTCCCCGCTCGGGAGCCGATACTTTTTGCCCGGCGTCGCGTCGAAGACGTCCCACACGATCTCGAGGTCCGACCAGTCGTTCG
>DATGIR010000418.1:0-3455 GCA_035295605.1 Fimbriimonadaceae bacterium
TCGAAGTTCTTCGGATCGTCGTCGACCACGTCCTGAACGTACTTCTGCGCCTTGTCGTACGAACCCTGCTCGGCGTAAGCCCGGGCGAGAAGGAATCGCGCCGCCGCGAACTTCTTGTCGATCTTGAGCGCGACGCGGCCCTGATCGATGGCCTGCTGCGCCTTGCCGTCCTGAAGGAACTTGGTTCCGGTTTGCACGTGGCTGTCGGCGCCCAGCCCGAGGCCGTTGTCGACCTTGACGTGAACGATCAACGTTCCCTTGTGGCCCTGATCCGTGTAGGCGACCCACTTGAGATCCATCGGGCCATCCTTCTCGTTGATCGTGTCGAGCGAGAAGCGATAGGGCGTGCTCTGCGACTCCGAGCGTCGCTCGGCGCCGACGTACATCTCGACCTTGGTGACGATCTCGTCGGTCGTGACGAGCACGCGGAAGTTTTGCTCGCCGCTCAGCGTGGCGTCCTGCGCGATGTTGGCGGTCACTCGGACCGCCTGAGTGGCTTGAGCGGAGCCTGCACCCGGTGCAAGCGAAACGAGCAGTAAAGCGATGGAAGGGAAGCTCATAACGGGGCGATTTCCTGGAGAATGTCGCACGTTCGGCGACTCCCCGAGTATGACGTGTGCGAAGCCCGTAGAATTCGAATCAGGTTCTAAAGCGCGGCCTCGCCGCGCTCGCCGGTGCGAATTCTGAGCACATCCTCAACCGGGAAGATGAAGATCTTGCCGTCCCCCGCTTCGCCGGTCCGTACCGCTTCGGAGGTGGCGGCGATGAGGGCTTCGGCGAGCTCGGCCGGCGCCACCACCTCCAGGCGCGACCGTATCGGCAGCGCGACGACCGCCTCCTCGCCTTCCAGCCATCTCGAGCGCTCCTCGCTGTTGCCGCACCCGCGGGCGTCCGCAACCGTCATCCCCGTAATTCCGAGCGCGGCAATCGCGGTCTTGGCCGCCTCCAGGCGGTGCGGCCTCAGGTAGGCGACGAAGCGGATCATGTCCATGGCATCGTCCAGATCCGGTGGCGCTGCCAGTGTTTCACGCACCGCACGATCCAACCAAAGAAGTTCAGCACGTCCCGATAGAGGTCGATGACGGCTGCCAGCGCCTCGCCTTGCCGGCGCCGGCTCATGAGCGAGGCGAGGTCGTAGCAGTAGAAGAGGAGGTAGCCGGCGTTGGCGCCCATCGCCCACGCTGCCTGAACCGGACTGAAGCCGATCAAAGGGGTGAGGATCGCAAGCCCCACCTCGCTGGCGATGAGGCTCAGCAGGAACTGCCCGATGAAGCTGAAGTCCCGCCTGGAGAAGGCCGTGTAAATCGTCGCCGCGACGAGCCCGAAGAGCGGCGCCCAAACCGGATAGCCGCTGCGCCAGAGCGTCTCGATGACGATGGCCAGGGAAAGAAGCCCGACCGGGGCAAGCGATGCCGAGATCCTGAGGTCCCACTCCGTTCCGCGCGTCGCGATCCGGACGATACAAAGCGTGGCCAACGCCGCCGCGAGCGCAAGGAGCGCCGGGCCGAGCGCCACCACGGGCAGCGGGAGGCGGACCAACCCGAACAATACGGCGACGCTGCCGAGGTGCCAGAGGGACACCCGGCGCAGGAACGCGAGCTTCTCGCCCCAAGGATCTAGCGTGACGTTTCCCGGTACCTCGAGCTGCGGCGGAATGTAATTCGGGACGTTCACGCTGGATAGACGGAACTTACCTGCTGCCGGGATTCAGACTCCGGCAGGTAAGGTTTGGGCGATGAAGGCAGCCCGGGAACGCGGCCTGATGCCCAGCACCGGCATCGGCGTGGGACTTCTCGCCTCGATCCTACTCGCGCTCCTCACGATCTCGGTCTTTTACGTCCTTCAGGATTACGGCCCCGAGAGCGCCGTGCGCAAATACAACGAGGGCGTCTTGACCGGCGATCTCGCTGCCGTTAACCAGATCTCCACCCAACCGGTCGATCCCAACGATGCCGACTGGCTCCGCGCCTACGTCCAATCATTCTTGCGGACCGGCGGGCGGCTACGCCTCATGAACATGGATCGCACCCCGGACCGCAGCGTTGCGTATGTGGAGTATGTCGAGCCCGAACCGCCCTCCATTCAGTTTCTGTTCGTGGTGCGCAAGCAGAACCACATTTGGCGCATCAGCCCCACCGAAACGCGCCGAGTGATCGAATCGTTCCGGCCCCACGGCATCTAGGCGCCCGGGACCGCAATTGCGGTTGGCGTACAATAAACCCCCGGCTACGCAAGGTGGCCTGCCGGTCCTCACCATTGGCGGTGAATCGATGACCGGCTGTGTACGAAGTCTCCCAAAACGGTAGGCGCGTGTTGGAGGCCGATGCCTGTGGCATTGGTTTTCTCGCATCGCGCAAAGGCATCCCCGAGCGAACGCTTGTCGAGCTCGCGCTGGACCTGGCGACCCGCTTCGACCATCGCGGTGCGCCCGGCCATGGCGCCGGCATCCAGCTCGACATACCGTGGCCCCTGCTCATCGACCGGTTCTCGTCTCACGCCCGTTCCATCGCCCAGCGCGACGTAGCCCTTGGCATGTTCTTCCTGCCCCACGAGGCGGAGCTTCGCAGCGCGTGCGTGGATCGCATCGAGGCGCTCGCTGAGGTCGCCGGCGCCGAACTGCTGGAGTGGGCGGATGTGCCGATCTGCCCGCAAGCGCTTCCGCCCAACAGCAGCGCCCTGCGAACCTTGCCCGTGGTGCGGCAGGCGCTCTTCAAGCGGCCGGATGGATTGAGCGAGATCGGCTGGTTCCGCTGCCGGTACCTGCTGCGCCTGGCCCTCGACCAGGAGCTCTCGACGATGGCAAACGATCAGTTCTCGGTCGTCAGCCTCTCAAACCGGAACGTGGTCTACAAGGGGCTCTGCGAGCTCTCGAAGATCGTCGACTTCTATCCCGACCTCGACCACCCCGACTTTGCCTCGCGCTACGTGCTCTTCCATAGCCGGTACTGCACGAACACCACCACTGCCTGGCGCCGGGCTCAGCCGTTCTGGGCGATCGCGCACAACGGCGAGATCGCCACTATCGCCGGCAACGCCGCCTGGATGAGCGCGATCGGTCACGACCTCCTCGCCACGCTCGTCGAGGAGCATCCGACCCTGGCGCCGCTCGCCGGCCACGTCCAGTCGATCGTCTGCCCGGGCGGCTCCGACACAGCGAACTTGGACGACATGATCATCGCCCTCATCGCGGGCGGCATGATGCTCCCGCAGTCGCTCTTGGCTCTGCTTCCCGGCACATACCAAAAGCTCGACGGCAAGAACCCGATGCGCGACTTCTATCGCGCGGCCTCGGTCTACTTCGGAGCGTGCGACGGCCCCGCCGCCATCGTCGCGTGCGACGGCGAGAGCGCGGTGGCCCACCTCGACCGCAACGGCTTGCGACCGCTCTGGCTGGTGGCCTCTAAAGATTACGTGCTGGCTTCCAGCGAGTTGACCGGCACCGTCGATATCGGCGA
>DATGIR010000419.1:0-9326 GCA_035295605.1 Fimbriimonadaceae bacterium
ACTTGAGCTCGGGGTGCCGGAGTTGCATGAAGGTATCGAGGTAGCCACTGGGTTCCTGAGCTTTGGAGACCAGCTCAATTGCTTCGTCAACCAACTTCTGGAGTCCAGGGCTTCGCTCGGCACCCAATGCGTAGGCGCAGGCCTCCAGCCACTTATACAGATCCGAATCGTCGAAGCAGTAGTGGCTGGAGTAGTCTCCGGACCGGGCGGCGGCGCGTCGGAAGTTTTCGAGCCGCCCGGTGGACTCCATCTCCCTCCATTGGTGGGGAAGTCCAACGTCGCGGATCGCCCTTTGCCGGGCCGTCCAGAACCGGTCGGTGATGCGAATCGAGTTGAGCGGGAGCGAGGAGTAGACCGGTCGGAACGGCATGCCGCCGTCAGTTTATCTTTAGCCCGCAGCGTGTGCCGGGGGCGCGAAGTTCGCCTGCAGGTACGTCTCATGAACGGCGTAGCAGAGCGGGCATCCTACTAGTCCGCTGGCCTCGATCTCGGCCTGTGTTGTGCCGCAATGCGGGCATCGATCCCCGTGGGGCCGGTGGCCCAAGAGCGCCTCGAAAACGCCGTCCAGGCGCCCAGGCTCGAGAAGGTGGCGAACGTCGGGCCGCTCGGCCGGCTCGCCGTCGATGACGAACCGGCGAGGCTCCGTCAAAACGCGGAGCCGACCGCGGTCGCCGCTCGGAACCGAGCCATGAGATCGAGGGTGACCGGACCCGGCGTGCCGCAGCCGATCGGCTTGCCGTCTAAGGACACCATCGGGATCACCTCGGCGGCGGTGCCGGTAAGAAAGGCTTCGTCGGCGGTGAAGACATCGAACGGGGTCAAGAAGGTCTCTTCGACGGTGAGCCCAGCCTCGCGCGCGAGCTCGATCGTCACTCCTCGCGTGATGCCGAGCAAGATTCCGCTCGAGGGGTGCGGAGTGCGGACAACTCGGTCGGTGACGAGGAAGAAATTGTCGCCGGTGCACTCCGCGAGCTGCCCCTGTGCGTTCAGCATTAGGGCCTCGCCGGCGCCGCGCGAATTCGCCTCCTGCTTTGCAAGGATGTTCGACGCATACCGCCCGATACACTTCAGGCGCGGATCGAGCGCATCCGGGGCGATGACGCGAAGGGAAGACGTGATGACCCGAAGTCCGAGCTCGTAGGCTTCCGCCGGATAGAGGGACAGCGTCGAGACCATGATCATGACGTTGGGCCGGCGATCCATGTTCTTGGGATCAAGTCCGAGGCCGGTTCCCCGCGTCACGTTGAGGCGGATGTAGCCGTCGGCGAGGTCCGCCTGGCGGCAAACGTCGAGGACCGTCGACTTGAGTTCCTCCTGCCCAATGCTCATCTCGTACCCGAGGAAGGCGCACCCGTGGTAAAGGCGGTCCAAGTGCTCGTCCAGCCTGAAAACCTTCCGATCATATATACGGATACCTTCGAAGAGGCCGTCGCCGTAGAGGTGAGCGTGGTCCGCGACGCTCGTCCGAGCCTCGTCGAGGGGGAACACTTCTCCGTTGAGCCATACGAGCTTGGGCATGCTGAAAGTCTACACGAGGCTCCAAAGACGACCCACCTGTGTGGGCAAATTGGTTCAAAGTGTAGGAAGTTAGCGAGGCTTTAACGGTGTACGTCTCGTAAATTGTCATAATGCGTTAAGAAGCTCGCGAAGAAGCGTCTTCTTCTCGCTGTTTGAACCTGTGAATCTCGCCATGAAGCTAAAAAAGGTCGCGCTATGGATCGGCGGACCAGTCATCGTTCTTTCCGCCGCCGCCTGCGTTCTCGCCGCTCGTTACGTTCCCACGATAAAGCCGAACACTTTCGTGGGGTCGATTGAGATCGGCAACCTGACTCCCGAAGAGGCGGCGAAGAAGGTGCGGGAGTGGTGGTACTCGGTCAAGGCTAAGCCGTTGAAGGTGACGCTCAAGGACCACGATTTGGGGATCGGCGAACTCACGCCGAGCCAGCTCGACACGACAATCGACGACGCCGCCAGCGTGGCGGGCGCGCCGCTCGACACAGCGATCACGAGCACCGAGCATCTCATCGGCCAAGGCGATACGGCGAAGACCACCCTCGAGCTCAAGTTCAAGAGCGCCGGGGTTAAGCTCCCCAAGCTGGAAAATGCCGTCCATGCGGCATCGAATCCCCGTCCGGCCAAATTCGCGTATTCGGACGGGCAAGTTTACGTCAAGCCGGAGGTTGCCGGGTACAAGCTCGACCAAGCGGCGCTCCCACCGGTTGTCGGCAAGGCGGTGCAGGACGGGACGGCGGTGAACCTACCCGTCGTCGACTCACCACATCAGATCAGCGACGCCGAGTTGGCCGGCATTACCGATCTGGTCAGCAGTTTCACCACCCACTTCCCGTACCGGGCGAATCGAGTCAACAACATTCGCGTGGCTTCGGGCAGACTCAGCGGGATCTTCCTCCGACCGGGCGACCGGATGAGCTTCAACACTATCGTCGGCAGGCGAACGATCGAGGGCGGCTTCAAAGATGCGCCGGTCTACAAGAACGGCAAGCACGATCACGGTGTGGGCGGCGGCATCTGTCAGGTGAGCACGACGTTGTACAACGCGTGCCTTCTCGGCGACCTGAAGATCGTTCAGCGCTTCAACCACTCCCTTCCGGTGCCGTACGTGCCGCTTGGCAGGGACGCGACGGTGGATTACGGTTCCAGGGATCTCATTGTCGAGAACAGCTATAAGACGCCGATCGTGGTCATCTCCGCCTTCCGGGAGGGGACGCTCACGTTCCGCGTGCTTGGAAAGCGGGACCCGGACTTGGAAGTGAAGATCGAACGCACCGGTGAAACCAGCTTCGGCGGACCGGTGCAGTACATCACCGACAAGACCCTTCCACCCGGCAAGACGAAGGTGATCGAGAAGGGAAGCACGGGGCACGCGGTGACCACTTTCAGGCTGGTTTACAAGGGAGGGAAGCTGGTAGCCCGAGAGCCGCTCGGCAGAAGCTACTACATTCCGGCGAAGCGCATCGTGGCTCGCGGGCCGGCCGCCCCCGTCGTTGCGCCGGGCCCGGTGACGGCTACACCAGGCACGCCACCGCCCGGATCAGTTCCGCCCCCGGCCGGCCCCTAGGGTTTCACGCGCACGAGCTCGAACACGGATCCCTGGACCACAACGGGTCCCAGTGGGGCCATGTCCGGAGTTGGGAGGTTGGCGATGGCTCCAGGCACGGGAGCCATCACGAAGTCGGCGTCGATGGACTTAAGGAAGGCGCGCTGTTCCTCGATCGTAGTTCGCGCTGAAAAGAGGGCGCGCATCGTCTCCGCGCGCCGCTGTGCGTAGTTCGGGGTTTCGCTCCAGTGTCCGGCATAGGTATAGACCCCGCTCAACCCGGAGAGGATCGGGTTGTAATCGCCGACCAACGGCGTGGTGTAGTCGATCGTGCCGTCCTCCAGTTTCTCGCCGGCCGGGACGCCGGGCATGGCGACCACGATCGTGCGGCCGTCCGGGCGGGCGTTCAGGTAGGCAAGGATACGCTCGACGTCGCGCTGGAGGTAGACCGGCTGCAGCGTTGTCTCGGCGACGTTGACATTCGGATTCTCGAGGTGTAGCTCTCGCGCCAGCCATCTAGCCGAGGTCATTGCGAACAGCAAGAGCGCAACAACCGTTGCAAGGTTGCGGGTCGAGCGGGGCAATCCTTTCAGCACGCTCGCCAAGCAGGTTCCGGAGAGCACGGCCCACGGTATGGCAAGACCCATCGCCAGCTTTCGCTGGAACAGGCCGGGGAAGTAGATCGCCACGATGCCGACGAGCGCCCAGGACATAAAGAGATTGAAAGTTGGCTCCTCGTCCGCCATCAGGCTGAGTGCGGCGAGAGTGAGGGCGAAGACGCCGGCCCACTCGGCCTTGCCCAGCATGTAGCCCTCCGTCGACCGGATAGAGGCCACCAAGAGAAGAACAAAAACGAGAATGGCGATGGCGCAGCCCAACACGCGGGGCTTGCGGCGGGGTTCGTCCGCCAGGCAGCGGCGGAGTAAGCAACCGTACCCAAAGAGGAGAAGGGGCAAGTAACCAAGGATCATCGCCCGGAAGGTCGCCGCGTAAGTCTCCGTTTCAGCCCGGGCGGCGAACACAGGATCGACGCTGACCACGTGCTGGAACCAGAGCGCGGCGGGAAGTGCACCGAGCCCGATCACCACGGTTCGCACGAGCCAGACCCCGGACACCTGCTTGCGCGAAAGGGAGGTCGCCAGCAGGCCGACGAGGACGAGGGCGACCAGCAGCACGTCGTAGCTGTGGACATTCATGAGAAAGCCCATCGCAAGGGCGCCGATGAGGACGGGCATCCATCCGGCAGCGCTATCGCGTGCCTGGAGAACGGCGTAGAAGACGGTCACGATCAGGCAGAGAGCGAGGGCGAAGAGACTGTTCGTGAGGAGAGAAGGAAAGACGAACCCCTCCGGTTGCCACACATCGGTCGGCAACTTTCCGCCGGTAATGCCGGCCATCCACTTGGCCGAGTCTCGGATCACGTCCTGGCCGAAATCGTGCCACACGAGGAATCCGACACCGCCTCCAATGAGGGCAAGGATGAGGGCGAGCTTGTTCGTATACAGTTCGAAGCCGAGGCGCTTGATCAGCCTGAAGAGCAGGAATACGAACCCGACGGCCAGCGAAATCCTGGCCAAATGGCAGGCCAAGGCGATGCCCGTGAGCCGGGCAACCTGACCCAGGAGGAAGAAGTAGAGATGGACAGTCAGGCCAGGTTGGGAGTCGGTGGTGAAGCGGTTATCGAGGAAGAAGTGACCGGCCATCGCCTGGCGCATCCAGGCGGCGTACACCATGTGGTCGTCGGTGTTGTACGGAAAGCCGAGGAATGTTGTGCCGGCGGGCGCCAGCAGGTAGCCGAGGAGAACCGGGAAGAGGAGGATGAGGATCGTCGCCAGGGCGACGGCGCGAAGGAACGTCCTTTCGAAGCGCTGGGTCGGTTGCTCGGCCCCCTTCGACGGTGAAGGGTCGGTTGCGTCAGGCACTTACTCGGGCACCGGCTTTCCCATCGACTTGTACACGTCGATGATTTGCGTGGACCAGCGAATTGCTTCTTTGTCCTTGGGGTCGAGCGCAAGCGCCTCGCGGTAGAGCTTCAGGGCGCCGGCGTACTTCTCGTGAGGGGTTAGCTGCTCGCAGTACATCGTCTCGTACGCAAGCTCATCGGTGATGCCGATGAGCTTCTTCTTGGCCGGCTCTGAGGGCGCCGAATTGTAGGCGCCTTTCGCCGCCTCCAGGGACTTGCGAAGCTTGTCCAGATCAGATTTCGTGAAGTCGTTCTTGCCGTGCAGCTTGGACGGATCCTCGAATTGCTGCCCGGCGCCGGCTGCCTTCTGCTGATCGGCGTCAACGTACGAATAGGTGACTTTAGGCGTACCGGAAGACCCTGAGCCGCAACCCAGCAGCAAGGGGACCAGGGCTAAGAGCGGCAGAGAGCGGTAGATTCCGTACAACTTAGGTTCAGTTTACGCGCCTGCGCGGGCGCTTTGCAGCCGGCCGACGGTGCCTGAGAAAGAGGTCGAGCTCGGTCTCCAGGTTGCGGGCAAGTGCCAGCGCCTGCTCCGAGTTCATCTCCTGCATCAGCGCGTGCTCGCAGGCGGTCATCGCCTGGGCGGCGCTGGGAGGCATGCGCTCGTTGCGCTTGCGGATCGGGGCATCGGCCGGCAACTTGAGCTCTCGCCTTACGGCGCGATCCGCATCCTGCAAGACCGCGCTTAGCCCCGCTTTGGCCGCTTTTCCGCGCCCGTAGGTGTCGGCAATCCCGTCCAGGAGGTCGCGGGCGCTTCGCTGAAGTCGACGCGTTTCATCCGCTAGGCCGAACCGCTTGCCGAGCGAATAGACGACAACAACCGCGACGAGAATAAGCTGAACCTCGATCCCGCGCGTCCACGGTCCAAGAACGTCGAGGAGCCCGGCGGCGGCGCCGCTGACGGAGCCGTCGAGGATTTCGACGGGCGTCCCCCTCGGGGCGAGGAGATGGACTTGGTCGAGGAGGAGGCGGGCATTGTCCCCTTGGTCGATGAACGAGTTCATCGCGATCTCACCGTCTCGAAGAAGGATGGCCCGGCCCCCGCCGATCTGATCCAGGTTGGCGAAAGGTTGCCCACCGGCCAACCAGGCGGGAAGTACCGCGTCGCTTTCGGCGAGGTCCGGGCTGTAGCTGCCCGAGTTCGGCGGCAGGGTGACGCTATAGGTTCGACCCGCGGAGTCGACGACATCGGCGATCGCACGCGCGTCCA
This sequence comes from Fimbriimonadaceae bacterium, assembly GCA_035295605.1. Classification (GTDB taxonomy): domain Bacteria; phylum Armatimonadota; class Fimbriimonadia; order Fimbriimonadales; family Fimbriimonadaceae; genus DAIDHV01. Next base: position 6,235 of record DATGIR010000419.1, read on the forward strand.
CGGGCAAGTTCGTCTTCGGACTGTAACCGAGCACCATCGCCATCCCGCCCTTGCGAAGATGCTCGACGAAAACGCGAATCGTAGGGGGGGCGGACGTCGGCTCGTCCCGCTCGACGTCGGGGGCTATAGGCGGGCTCTTGGGACTGGTGTCGTCCTCTTCGGCCGGTGCTGTCAAGGGCAGCCCGACCTGCGTCCAAGGAACGAACGCGAGGGCAAATCTGTCGGGCGAAATCGAAGCGGGAATCGCGGTGTCGATCTGGACGGAGTAACCGTCTTGGCGAAGAAGCTCGGCGAACGCGGCCGCGCCACTGGGATCGAAGCTCGAGGCGTACGGCTGCTCCTCGGTGTTCGGTCGACCGAGTTCGAATGCGACCGAGCCGATGAGTAGGAGGCCAAGGAATACCCACGCGAGGCGAACGAGACTCGAGCCGCTCTTCATCGGACGCCCGCAACCTCCTTGCCGAGAAGCCGGGTGAGCTCCTGGTAGGCGTCTCGGAAACGATGGACCTCACCGAGACCGGTCGGCCGCATGCCGTACCAGATGTGGTCGAACTCGCTCGTAGGAGTGCGGAAGTCGAAGCCGGGAGGCTTCGTCGGAGAAGCCTGAATCCGGTGGTAGTGCTCCCAGTTGGTGTGGGTTCGGTCAAACCGCGCGATCCGGTACTCGTCATAGCGAAGGAGGCAGGCAACGTAGAGACATCGCACGGCTTCGCGATACCTGCCTTCCGCTTCGAGGCGCGCCGCGAGTTCTAGCCACTCGTCCAAAGACCGCTCGGGCTCGTCGTCCTCGATCATCGCCATGGATCGGTACTTGCTTCGGCGCAGGAGCTTCATCCGGAACGCGCGGATCGCGAGGAAAAGGCATACGGCGACGGCCAGCGCGAGGATGCCCCAGACAATGTAGACGACGAACTGCAGGGCCCCCACATCCATCCCGGGGCCGCTGATTGGCCGCCTCTCCCGAGGGAGGTCGAACCGAATACGCTCGATAGCCCGCGCCACCCAGTTGTCCCCGGATTCGTCGCTCGGCTTGCGATAGAGCGGGGAGTTCTTGATCTGTTTGATCGGCGTCTGCCGGGCCTGCGGGCCCGCGGATTCCATCAGGGCTCGCATCGAGACGTAGGCTCGAATCGAGACGGCGCGATCGGAAGGCGACTTTCCACTCGCGGTCAGCAGATCGGCGAGGTGGCTGTCGCCCTTTGTGAGGCCTGAAGCACGAACCTCTCGGATCGTAGTCGTCGGGTCGGCGGACTTGATGCTTCGGTCGAGATCGGCAAATGGGCCGGCCCAAGCCGCGCCAACGAACGCCAAGAGGAACAGCAGGGTGAGACTAGATCTCAAACCGGGCCCTCTTGTCCTGCTGGGCAACCTCCGCCGTCAGCAAGTCGATGTCGTATCCCTCTATTCGGATGCGGGTGGCGTAATAGGTCGCGACCGTACCCAGCGACCAGATCGGCATGACGAGCCAGAGGACGAGGAAGACGGGAACAAGCTGAAACGCGGACACGGCCAGCGTGTTGATAACCGAACCCGCCATCCAATTCCGCAGACCTTCTGACAGGTTAGCGAGCCCTTCAAAGGTGGACCACGCTGCCCAAGTGGCCACCGCGCTGAACGAGACCACCAGGAGGAGAAGGAGAATGGATGCCTGAGCCGGGTTCTGGCGCCTGGAGTCGGTGGAGCTCAAAAGGCTGCGACTCCTCTTGCCGGCCTGACTCGGCTTGATCCCCTCCATGACGATGATTGCGGGGACGAGCGAGTGGATGATCGCGACGTAAAGGGCGATCAGGCCCCCGATGATCAAGCCAAATATCGCGAGCGCGGCGATGAGGCCGGTATAGCCGGTCGAGCTGTTGTCGGGGATCAGTTGACTGACGAACAGCAGAAGCAGGCTCACCAGGCAGGCGCCGAGAGCGGTCAAGACGAGGCGCGTGATCCCTGATGTCATCTTCGGCAGGAGCTGAAGGGCGCGTGACGCGGCGGCGTTGCCGTTGGGAACTCGATCGAGAATCCAGTCGGACGCGAGCGACGTGATGACCGCGGTGCTCCAGCTCACGCCGATGAGAAAGATCGGAAGGGCGACACCCAGGCTCATCGCCAGCTTGATTGTCAACTCGCCGGCCTGCTTCCAAGGTTCGGTTTCCTTCGTGTTGAAGAGGGTGCCCAGGTAGTGAAAGACAAATAGCCAAGCCGCGACGCAGAAGAGGGTCGGGACGATCGTGTGGCGCAGGAACGTCCATGCAAGCGCTTGGTATCCCCGAATGGAGACGTCCACGACCTCTGGTGCGGTCATCCGCGTGAGGAAGGGGCGATCGACGAAGCCGCCGCGCTGCCATCGGAGCCGCTCGATAGGGTCCCGGATCACTTACGGTAGTGTATCCGCAGGGCCCTCAGCTCGTCTTAAATCAAGGTGATCGCGCCCCTCTTTGCCGCCCTGTTGAGCGTTTTCCGCGTCACACCCGCAATCGATGCGTTTTGTGCCTCCGACTTTCGGGACGCGAGCTTCACCGCGAAAGTCGTTTCCGGCAATCAAGACGAGCTTCGCAAGATCGGTAAAGACTTCGGCACGTCGTACAAGTTCAATTCGGCTCAGGTGTTCATCCAGGAGCCGTTCAAGCTGCGGATCGAATCGAATTACGAAGGCTCCAAGGTGGTGATGGTGGAGAACGACCTGACCACGCTCTACCTCATTCCCGGGACAAACATTAAGCAACGTCGAGACTTGACCCATTCTCCCGGCGGTCGGCAGACACTGCTGGACTTCGGCGTGCTGACGCCGAGCCTGTTCAAGTCGCTATTCGAGGCGACGTTTGTGTCCGAGAATCCCGAGACGAAGACCATCACGTTCGATTTCACGTTCAAGCCGAGCGACCAGTACAAGGACACGACCCGGTATCGGGTGCTCATCGACACGGAGCGGCACTTCGTGACCCGGCGGGAGTGGTACGGGCAGGACGGGGTGCTAAGGGCGACGTTCGATTACGGTGAGCCGCGCCAGGTTTCCGGTATATGGGTTCCGACGGACATGAAGGTGAGCAATCGCGACGGGAAGCTGGCCGGCGAAACCAAGGCGGAGGGACTGAAGCTTAACA
>DATGIR010000420.1:0-8523 GCA_035295605.1 Fimbriimonadaceae bacterium
TTCCGCAACGGGTCGGCGCTCAGTGTTGTTTTGCCCGTTCCGCTAAGGCCGAAGAAGAGGGCCGTCCCACCGTCCGCGCCGACGTTCGCCGAGCAGTGCATGCTCAGCACCCCCTGCTTGGGCAAAAGCAGGTTCATGATCGTGAAGACCGACTTCTTCATCTCGCCGGCATATTCGGTGCCGAATATGATGACCTCGCGATCTGCGAAGTTGAGGGCGACGACCGCATCACTCCGAACGCCGTCGGCGGGCCCGGCAAGCGGATGCTTGCCCAAATCGACAACGGTCCACTCGGGGACGAATTCCTTGAGCTCGGCCTCACTGGGCCGGAGCAGCAGTTGGCGAATGAACAGGGCGTGGTAGGGGCGCTCGACGATGAACCGCACGGCGATCCGGAAAGCGGGGTCGGCGCCCGCGAACGTGTCGACGATGTAGACCTGCCGGCCCGCAACCTTCTCCTGGGCTTTGGCGCGCAAGCGCCGAAACGTCTCGGCGCTCATTCGGTTGTTGTTTCCCCACCAGATCTCCCCCTCTATGTCGGGGCTGGCAACAACGTACTTGTCCTTAGGAGTCCGCCCCGTGTAGGAGCCAGAGTAAGCGGCGAGGGCTCCGTTGCTAGCGAGAACGTCATCGTCGCTCGCCAGTCCGTCGGCGATCAGTTCATCGACCGATGCGTTTCGTTTGACGGTGGCGGTGGAGAGATCGAAGTGGATGGTGGGGGTTTCAGCGGACGGCGTTGTCGACATAAGGACCCGCGGCCGCCGCCGGAGCGAGGGCCGATTTCGAAGGGAAGTTTACCAGTGGGCCCCTGGGCGGTCCGCCGCACACGCCACACTCACGGCATGCGCGAGAAACTATCGACGGCACGGATAACCGAGGAGCTCCGAGAGCTCGAAGGTTGGAGCTCTACCGGCGCCGAGATCGAGAAGAGCTACGAGTTCGGGGCTTATAAGGACGGCCTCGTGTTCGCCTGTGCGGTTGGGTACCTCGCCGACGCGATGGATCACCACCCGGACATGACGATCGGGTACCGGCGGGTTAGGGTCGCTCTGAGCACGCATGACGCGGGCGGAATCACCGAGACTGACATTCGATTGGCGAAACGGATTGAATCTCTTTAAGCAGGCGGTTTTTGCGCCGAGAATTGTCACGAATGCCGGGAACGACGTGGTGTTCCGGCAGGTTGAAACAAGTAAACTCTCAGTTTGCGCGTGGCGCGCAATTCCGTACCTTGAAGACCCTCACGACGCATTACGAAACATTGGGTGTCGAACCCAATGCCGACCTTGAAACTGTTCGCAAGGCCTACCGAAGGCTTGCGAGCCGGCACCACCCTGACGTCAGCACCGATCCGCGAGCGCACGAGAATATGGCGCGCATCAACGAGGCCTTTACGACCCTCAGCGATGAGACCCTTCGGATGGAGTATGACGCGGCCCTCGCCGGTGGCAGCTTTGCCGGCGATTCGGTGGGCGAGAGCCCGCGACGGAAGCGGCGCGCGAACCCGACGCCGATCGTGGTTCGGCTGACCCACCGACTGAGCGGCCACCAGACACCGGTTTACGCAGTCACGTTTGATCCCGAGAACAACCGAATCATCTCCAGCGGCTTCGACAACGAGCTCATTTGGTGGAACACGGAGGCAGAGTGCCCCTTTCGCCGCTCGAAGATCGAAGCGGGCGTCATCTCGACGCTGCGCGCCTTTCCAAACGACCACCTCGTCGCGGCGGGCTCCAGCGAAACGACGCTGACCTTCTGGCACCTTCGCGGACCAGTGGTCGAGACTTGGCGCACCTCCAACGAGGAGTGGGTGAGCGCGTTGGCGATTTCTCCCGACGGCTCCAAGTTGGCGACCGGGTCCCTTTACAACCAGATGGGGACGTGGAACACCAAGTCGGGTCACGGCCTGTACCGGCGCCGCGAGCACAGCGACGCGGTGACGGCGGTCGCGTGGTCGGCGGACGGCGAGCTCGTCGCCTCCGGCGGCGCCGACGCGACGGTGAAGCTGTTCCATGCTGGAACCGGTGCAGTTTTGCAGACCATGCATAGCGTGCGCAGCACGGTCACGGCGATGGCGTTCAGTCCCGACAACCAGTTTCTGGCGGTGGCGGCGGTCGACCTTTCGATCCGCGTGTTCTCGCTTGCCGACGGCAAGATGGTGAAGATGCTCTTCGGCCACACCAAGCCGATCGAATCGCTCGCCTTTCACCCGAACGGCTGGCTCTTCGCGACCGCCTCGCGTGACGGCACGGTCGGGCTCTGGAATGCGGCGAAGGGGATCGGAAACGTGCGGATCGAGTGTTCCACGCGCCCGATCAGCAGCGTGGCCTTCAGCTCGGACGGCACCATGCTCGCCGCGGGCGGGCAGGACAAGCTGGTCCGCGTGTGGGAAGTCACCGCCAAGCAGCCGGCGGCCTAGGTCGCGAGGGTCAGATTCGCAGGATTTGCCGTTCGGTGAGGGTGTCCGTCACCCGCGGATCGGTTTCGATCACGTCGGCGATCTTCTGCAGGGCGCTTTCCACGATCTGGGTATCGGAGCCGACCACCGAGACGCCGATCGTTGCGTTGCCCCACAGGTCGTGATCGCCGACTTCGGCCGCGGAGGCGTGGAAGTCATGGCGGAGCCGGTCGAGCACGCTCCGAACGATCTGGCGCTTGTCCTTGAGCGAACGGCACCCTTCCAAGCGAAGGGAAATCTCGAGCGTACCGACGACCATGGCTGCGGTTCTCAGGCTTCAAGTTGCGCGATGAGCGCGTCGAAATGGGTATCCACGCCCTTGTAGCGCCTGGCATCGGGAGACATGGAATGGAGAGCCGTGACCAGGGCGCGCCGCTCATCCGTCGAAGCGAGGACGGTTTGGGCGCAAACGGTCTTGGCATGGATCACGAAGAGCGCCGCGTTCACCTCGGGAAGGCCAAGGAGGGTCTGACGCTCGACCCGGACCCAGAACGAGTCGCGATCAAAACGGCGCCCGTTCCAATTATCAAATGACCAGCCGTCGGGCGGGTCGGGGTGGTGGTTCAAGCGATCGTCGGACTCGACGCCCCACACGAACCGGACAAAGGGGCCCTGAGCAATCATCGCCTCGACCATCTTGCCTGCGGCAGCGTTCACGCGATCGAAGCCGGGCACGACGGTGTGGGTTTCGAAGAATGATTGGCCGAGCTTTCCGACCGGATCCCAGTGACTGGGGGCGCAAACGTGAACCGCCGCGACCCGGTCCACATCATTGGGCTCGCGCACGATCACGGCGAGATCCGGCTGGATTTGAAGCGCGACCGCCTCGAGCAAGTGACCGCAAGGGACCGCGAGCCGGCTATTCTCCCGGTCAAGCCGCCCGTCCTCCGTCCATTCCACACAATCGCCCGTGAGCGAGCACGTCAAGCTCTTCTCACATTGCGAGTAGGCGCCCGGGTAGTCGCGGCAAAGGTGTTCCGCGATCGCCTGGATGACCGCAAGCGTGACCGCGCACGGCAGGTCGGCGAGCCCGAAATACTTCGACCGCTCGTCGGCGTAGGCGGCCTCCTTGTTCATCCGGTAGCGCGGAAACTCGCGGTCGAGCTGAATCAGGCAGGCGTCTTGATTTCCGTTGCCGAAGTCAGTTCCAAGGGGGCGCAGGGCAGGCGCGACGTCGTATATGCCCTTGGTCCACGGTGCGTAGCGCGCCGGGGTCGATAGGGCATCCGCGGTGAGCATTCAGCTCTTTGTACCTGGCGGGGCGGATGTCGGAAGGATCTCGAAGTCCCGGACGTGCCACTGGTCGTCGGCGAAGACGAGGACCAGCCGGATCTGAGCGACGCCATGTTCAAACGTCGCTTCGTCGATCAGCGTAACAGTCGTGCGCTTCGTTCCGTTAGGCCTGGATTCGTTGATTGCCGATGGGGCAAGAGGTTTTGCGTGCTTGAGCCCACCGAGGGGCTCGCCGGCCCGGACGACCGCTTCCACGAGGCTTGCTCTCGCCGAGGGATCAAGCCGTCGTTCGAGCTCGGCGCGGTCCCAGCTCTTGCTTACGGCCCTGAGGGTCGCCATCCCATACGCGGCGGCCGAGGTGCTCGAGTCCCGGGACGAGCTCAAGATCGAGTGCCCGTTGAAGAAGAGGCCGCCCGAGCAGATCAGGCCGAGGAGGCAGAAGAATGCGCAGCCGGTCCAAACCGTCTTCATCTGTCGAAGTGTGAACAAAAAGGGCCCCTCGCGTGGTGCGAGGGGCAAATTCAGAGGAGATAAACCGATCGGGTGTGCGGCGGACTAGGCTCGAAGCCTCTTACGTCGAGCGAGGAGGCCGACGGCGCCGATGCAGAGTGCGGCCATGCTTGCCGGCTCAGGCGCCGGTGAGGGGCCGAGTTGGGATTGGCCGCCGCACCCTCCAGAGGTTTCGAAGTAGAGCGCCTTGCCTTTGACGTTGAAGTCCTGATAGTAAGTCGTAGCGAGCTGCAGGACCGGGTTGCTCACCCCGGTGACTTTGAAGCCGGAGCCGTTGGCGTCGAATGAGGAGCCGCCGTTGTACAGCGCGGACCAAACCGCAATTTGGAGGGCTGCCCCGCTCTCCGCGTTGGTTGCCTTGTTGAAGTCAGCCTCGACGATGTCGCCTGCCAGGCTGAGGTTAGTGCCGGCGAAGGGGTCGGTGAAGGAGAGTGCGTAGGAGTGGCCATTGCCGTCCAGGACGCTGCCGAGGTCAGCACAGACGGTCGTCAGCTTCTGCGAGCCGTCCTGAAAAAGGAGCTTGCCGATATCGACCTTCGCGGTCTTGTGGCCGTGGGTGCCGGCGTCGAAGAAGGTGACGGTTCCGCTGAGCGTGCCGCCGTAGGCATCGCCGAGGAACTTCAGGTTGTCGGCCGAGGCGATCGCCGAAAGCGAGGAGCCCGCAATCAAGGCTGCCATCGTAAGTGTCGTTCGATTCATCAAGCTTGTCCTTTGCCTCTCCAAAGGCGCTCATCGCGCCAGAGAACGACAAAGGCAAGCGCATCGCACGGACCAATTGCGCCGTGTAATGCAGGGTTTTAGCAAAACTCGTAATTACGCGTGTGGGAGTCCGCGACCGATAGGTCCGCGCAGGTTTGGAGGGTTCTTTCCGGGCGGCGGCTTCTGGGTTCCAGCCTTGTCCGGCTTCTTGCCGGCCTTGGCGGCGGCATCGTTGGCCTCTTCATCGAACGACTGGCCGCGAACATGTTCGTTGTCGGCGCTGTAGGAGTCGTCCCCCTCTTTGGTCGAGAATTCGTAGCGGGTCGCCGTCCCGTCGTCTCCGATCGAGTTCTTCATTCTGGTCTCGCGGTTTCCTTCGGAGCTGTAGAGCGTGAGCGTCTCCTTCTCGCCGTCGTAATGAGCGCGATAGCTCCAGACCATTCGCCAGTTCCCTTCCGGCAGCTCCTGTTGGGCCTGGGGAGAGCCGGTGATTTCGGCATGACGTTCGCCCTTCTTGTAGAAGTACACGATTTTGTCGGCGCGGACCGTTGCCGGATACTTCTTGAAGTTTTCGTTCGAGCGTACGTCGTTGACCACGTCCTTCGAGTGCTGGTCGCTCGCCATCGGCGCCGGCGGCCGGCTCTTGCTGATGTTCTCGGGTACCTCGGGGCGGAAGGGCGGGACTTCCATCTTGTCGTCGGGTCCGGTTTGCTTTTCTTCCGGCTTGATGTACATCACGACGTTGCCGGTCGCGGTGGCGATCTTCTTCTTGCGGTCGACGGTCATATGATCGCAAATGAGGTTCGCCTTGACGCCCCAATACTTGACCGGCCCTTCGCACTCGATGATGTCGCCGTTGTTGTTGCGATCCCACGACCCCTTCGGGGAGGTGATGATGCTGTCGCCGTCGGTGGCCCGCAGATTGGTGCCGTGCTTGATGCCGTTTTTTTCGAACGAATGGTCCAATTGCACCTCCCAGATCCGCGGTTTGTCGTCGCTTTGGCCACCCTGGCTCGGCGGACCGCTGCGCTCCGGGTTCTGGAAGTTCAGCGCGAGCTTGCCGCGCCACACGACTTTTCCCGTCGAGTACGTGTCGTCGGCGAGGTTATAGGCGATGCCGCTGGCGGTGACGTCGCCGCCGCCGAGGGTGCCGGTTGCGGGACCTTCGACGGTCAGGATATTCGTCAGGCGCGTGCAATCGAATGAGGGCGCCCGGAGGTCGAAGCTCTTGCTGACCACGTGGACCCCGCCCCTTGCCATCAGCCGCTGGGCGCTCGAATACCAGACGGCGTGATCCCCGTCGAAGTGAAACGTTCCGTCGTTCGTGTGGTAGATGCCGTTGGCGACGTTGTAGAGGTCGTACTGCTGGTGATCCCGGTGAACGTCGATCCGGCCGATTTGACCCGAGGTTATGAGCTTGCCCTGGCGGTAATGCTGCAGGTGCAGGTTGTGAAACTCGACCTCGATGGGATTGGAGATGTCCGACGGGCCACGCATCGCGGCAAACGGGTCGGCCCGGCTCAGGATGTTGACGTAGACGGTGACCGCCGCTGCGGACCCAAACGCCAGCAGGGAATAGAGGAAAGTGCGCCACTTGGGCCCGACGGTCATTCTCACCTAATTCAAGACGACGTCCTGACGCTCAACGTCGTTCGTCGACTTGACGGTAACCGTCGGGTCCGAAGGATCGGTATGGGTGCCGCTCACGAAGTGAAGCGTGTAAGTGCCCGGCGCCACCCAGAAGTAGTAAGTTCCGGTCGCGTCGGCTAGGGTCCGCCGGACCGGCGTGCCGTTCTGCAACAGCGTGACGGTGCAGTTGACCCCTTCGGCGGTCGGGGTGATGCGGCCCCAAATGTTGTAGGGCGGCGGCGGAGGCGAGGTGTTGCTGAGCGGCGTCAGCAAGATGCTGGCGACGGTCACGGTGCCGTTCACCGAGGTGTTGGGCGAGGCGCTGAACGTATTGGCAAAGTAGTTGTTGGCGGTGACGTTGCCCACGATGCCCCAGAACGCGGCGAAGTTCGTGTTCGGATAGGCGACCGGACTGAGCGAGAAGAGTCCGCTCGCGTTGGTCTTCCCGATCGCGCCGCCGAATTTGACGGTAGCTCCCGAAATCGGATTGTTCGTCGACGAATCGAGGACGGCGCCCGCGAGGGTCACGCGCTGGGGCCCGACCCACAGGTCGCCGACATCCTCCGTCGTGCTCGCGGTCGCGGGGGCGATGGTGAACGTCCAGACCCCGGAAGCGGAGTTGGTGTTGACGGTGAGAGTCGTGATTCCGGTCGGGACGTTTTGGAGCGTGAAGGAGCCGTCGGACGCGTCGGTGGAGATGGCAACCGAGCCCACCTGAACGGTGGCGACTGGGTTGGGAGCGCCGCCGGTTTCGACGTAAATCACCCGTCCGGTGACGGTCGCGGTTCCCCCGCCGCCACCGCTGCCGCCGCAGCCGTTCAGCGCCAACGCAACGAGCGCCAGCACCAGGATCCCGAGCCGGTTCAATGCGGCACCACCATATAGAGGATCGCGGAGGTGCCGTACGCCTGAAGCGTCCAACTCGCTCCGCTGAACATGGTGCGCGCATGACCGGTCGCCCGGTCGACGACGGTGAACACCTTCGTTCGGCCGTAGATCGTTGAGAACTTGATCGTGTAGGTTTGGCCCGGAGTCAAGCCGTCGACGTGGAGGTTGAACGCTTGCCGTGTGTTGAGGGGCCGAATATCCCGATAGAGCCGATCCCCGTTAACCGAGTAGGCCTGGAGCCCCGGGCCAATCGGTGGAGGCAGGGTGCTGTCCACCCTGAAGTTCAGCGTATTGGACCCGTTCACCTCCGCCCCGACTATGGAGCTCGTGGTGTTTCCGTTGGTGGTGGCGGAGAACTTGAGCTGCCAGCCATTTGCAGAATTGGGCCTCACACTCTTTTGGAGGGCGGTGTCGGCATCGAAGACTAACGAGACCCCTTCAGGCGCGAGAACCCGCACGAAGTAGCCGACGCCGGGGTCGAACTCGGTGGCGGCGACAAACGAGCCGCCCTCCGGAAAGCCGGTGATCGGATCGGGCGGCCCGGGTTGAAACTTGAAGAAGTCGGTTCCGATCGTCAGGCCCAGGGCGTCGGCGTAGGTGCTGGGAAAGTCGGCGGCATGGACGATCCGCGTGGAGCTCGTTTGGATGATCTCGGCCAGGGGAGGGCTGATCATGTTCCAACCCGGCTTGAGCGGCACCGAAGTGGAGATGCCGGGAGCAAACCTCCCGTTGATGCTGAACGTGTTCTGAGCTGCGGGAAGGTTGATGAAGTAGGCGTGACCGAGGGTAAGGGGCTCGATCGACGGATACAGGCGGTAGTTGGCAAGGGCCGAGTCATACCGGGCCAGGAGCAAACTCGAGGAGGAAACCCCGAGAATGGCGCTCGCGTCGCTCGAGTACGGTTCGATCGGCATGCCAAGCAACGAAACCCCGCCCGGAAGTCCAAGCGTGAAGTTGAAGTTTCCATCTCCCACGACGCGAAGGTCCGCGTCGAGCGGTCCCGGCGTCTTGTTGACGGTTCGGGTCAGGACGGTGGTATCGACCCCGCCCCGGGTCCGTACGACGTTCACCGTTAACGATGCGTAGCCGCTATAACCGCCCGTCGC
>DATGIR010000421.1:0-5563 GCA_035295605.1 Fimbriimonadaceae bacterium
CGCCAGTCCATATCTCCGAATCTCATTCGCCGCAATGATCTGAACCACGGCATATCCGAGTGAAGTGCAGCAAATAAATGACAGCACGCCGACAAGAAGGGAGTAGAGGATGGCCGTGCTTGGCGCCTTACCCAAGCCTTCCACGACCTTCCTGTTCGGAAAGTAGGACAGCAGTGCGCTCACCAGGAAAAGGAGGCCGATGCTCCCGAACAAGAGATCCTGCCTTCCAGACGTCTGGCCAAATCCGATGAGCACGAAGTAGACGACAAAGTTCGCCAGGAATGCCCAGATGAGCATGAAGTAGCCGTCGGCCAGGGACTGGAGGCGTGCCGCGGATCCGTAGGGGGCCAACACCGATGGCCGCGGGTAGTTCGAGCCACCGGGTGGGGGCATCGCCGACATACGCAATTAGACGCAGCGGAGTTGCGAAAAGTGCTGGCGGGACGCGTTCATCCACCGTTCATGTCGCGCTCAGAATCGCTTCAGACGCGGGCTGTTGAATGGAGTGCAAGACGGCCGTACGCGGCCAGGAACACAAGATGAAGAAAATCGCACTCGCACTCGCCATCGGCTCGCTCACGCTCACCGCGTTCGGCGGCCTCACCCATTCCCGACAGAGCGACGACAACACCGTTGAGGTCGGCGGAATGGCCATGTACCCACTCAAGACGATCGTCGAGAACGCCGTCAACTCGAAGGACCACACCACCCTGGTCGCCGCCGTCAAGGCCGCCGGGCTCGTGGACGTGCTAAGCGGCAAGGGTCCGTTTACCGTCTTCGCCCCGGTAAACAGCGCTTTCGACATGCTTCCGGCGGGAACCATCGACACTCTGCTCAAGCCGGAGAACAAGGACACGCTCACGAAGGTGCTCACGTATCACGTCGTCGCGGGCCGCATCGACAGCAAGGAGCTTCGCCACCGGATCCACATGGGCAACGGTAAAGCGGAGCTCAAGACGGTCCAGGGTGAGTCGCTTTGGGCGGAAATGAACGGGCCGAGCAACATCATCATCACCGACGCCAAGGGCGGCAAGGCCGACATCTCCACGTATGATGTCTATCAGTCGAACGGCGTGATCCACGTGATCGACCGGGTCTTGATGCCCAACTGAGGACGACGCAATCGGTCAAGGACGATCGATCGGGCCGGCCCCAAGGGGAGCCGGCCCACCCATAAACCATGAAGTTCACACTCTTATCCATCGTATGCGCGGGAGCCCTGCTCGCGGGCGCCTCCGCCGGGGAATTCAAGGTTCACCACACCGACGCCGAATGGCAGAAGCTTCTGTCTCACCCGGCCTACCTCGTGCTGCGAAAGGCGGGCACGGAGAAGGCCTACACCGGCAAGTACTGGAACAACCACGAGAAGGGAACCTACGCCTGCGCCGGCTGCGGCCAGGTCGTTTTCAGCTCGGACACCAAATTCGACTCTGGAACCGGCTGGCCGAGCTTCTACAAGGAAATCGCCAAGGGCCGCACTTTGAACCACCCCGACCACTCCGCGGGAATGGAGCGAACGGAGGTTCTCTGCTCACGTTGCGGAGGCCACCTCGGTCACGTGTTCGACGACGGTCCCAAACCGACCGGTCTTCGCTACTGCATGAATTCGGTGGCATTAAAGTTCCTCGCCGCTAACAAAGGAGCCAAGTAGCGCGACCAACTTGACAGCATTAGTTCAGCCAGGTTCGGTGACGCCGGAAATGTTCCGATGAAGGTGCCACTCACCCGAACGCCGCGCGACCCGCAACCGCCCTTGCGGTCCCGGCAATCTCGGGCGGAACCGCCCGGTCAAGAGCCGCGTGCTGAACCGTCCGCAGGGGGCTACTCCGCAGTAGCCCTCCTGCACCTCTCCAAGCTCACGCCGTGTACGGCGCACAATGGGCACTGAGAGTGCCTAAGCACACGTTGAGAACGTCTTCCACCAGCCCTTCCGTCATCGAAGCCGATCTTCGCCTCCTGCCCCTGCCCGAACGGGACCTCCGAGCGATCATCCGGGCAATGCTCAACGCCAGTCACGCGGGCGTGCTCGTTTCCGGGGTGGACAACGTTGCAAAGGCCTGCAACTCGGAGTTCGGAAGGATCTTCGGCATCGATCCGGACACGGTTCCGGAGACGCCGCTGGACGAGCTGAGGACCCATGCGTTCCCCAGGCTCCAGCACCCCGACCAGTGGCTGGAACGCCTGAACACGGTTTACGCCCAGCCGGAGCTCACCTACTCCGATGAACTGGAGCTGGTCGCCCCGGCGATGTGGATTCGGCGAACCAGCGGCCCACTTATCGACACCACGGGGGCAATTCTTGGGCGGCTGTGGACGTTTGAAGACATCACCGAGGAGCACGCGCGGACTAAGCGGCGCGAGGTGACCCAGCGGCTGAGCACCTACCACGACCCAGATCCGGCGGTCGTTTATCGCGAGGTGATCCGCGCGGTCGCCGATCTTTACAAGACCACGACGATCCTCTCGATTGCGGACGGCGACATGATGCTGTTCAAAGAGGTTGCACTGCCGCCGCCCGGCGCCGAGCACGTCCCCGGCAACCAGATCAAGGAGTCGTTCTGCCAGCTCGTGATGGAGGATTGCCGACCGGTGCTCGTGCAGGACGGGCGACTGCACCCTCGCGTCTGCGAGATTCTGCCGGTCCGGCTCGGGTTCGTCCGATATTTGGGGGTGCCGATCCTCAACAGCCAAGGCGACCCGATCGGCACGATGTGCATCATGGACAACCGGTGCGACGAGCTCCTTGGCCCCGAGGACCAGGAGTTCATGGCGCTCATGGGCAACCGGGTATCGGTGGAGTTGGAGCGGGAGCGGCTGTTCGAACTTCGGACGGCCGACCAGAAGCTCGCGCTGGAACGGCAAGCCGTCGAGCTCACCCAAACCGGCAACGTACTCCGCGCCATGAACGAGGGGATGGCCCTGGTGGATTCGGCCAGGAGCGAGGATGACCTGATCGGCCGCTACCAGTCGCTACTGGAAGGGCTACTCGGATTCCAGCGAGTGAGCCTTCACGCGGGCAAGCCGATTCATAACGGCGCCCTCGCCGAGAGTTGGTCCCTCGAAGGCGACCAGTTCAGCCTGGAGTTCTGGGGCGCGAGCGAGCCGAGATCGGAACTCTTTCAGGCGACGCACGTCTCGGCGCTCGCGGATCACGTGGCGCTGACGCTCGCAACCTTCCGGTTTCAGCGGGAGCTGAAAGAGGCGCACGACACGCTACGGGGGGCGCAGGGCCGGCTCGTCCAAGCGGAGAAGCTCGGCGTCGTCGGCACGCTTGCGGCAACGGTGGCCCACGATATCCGCAACATTCTCGCCTCGATCGAGGTCGAGGCGAGTTCCGAGGGCGATCCGGCCGAAACCCTGGAGCGCGTTCGGCTCCAGGTCGCGCGCTTCTCGGTTCTTTCCCACCGGCTTCTTTCCTATGTCAAACCGAAGTTCGTGGCGCGCGAAAACCTAAACGTCAACGACATCGTCCGGCGCGCACTCGAGCTGCTCGAACCGCAGATTCGGGCCTCGCGAGCGAAGCTGAGCGTCGACTTAACCGAGCCGATGAAGCACGTGGATGCGGATCCGAACCAGGTAGAGCACCTGTTCGTGAACCTGATCGTGAACGCGCTTCAAGCGGTAAGCCGGGCATCCGGCGCTCTGACGATCAGGTCGACGGTCGAACGCGGGCTCGCCCGATTCGTGGTGAAGGATAACGGCCGAGGGATTCCGCCGGATGCTATCGCCAAGGTGTTCGATCCGTTCTACTCCTCGCGCGCGGACGGCTTCGGGCTCGGGCTCTACAGTTGTCGACGGATCGCCAAGGACCACGGGTGGCAGCTCGAGGTCGCCAGCAATGTCGGGGCGGGCACGGAGTTCGTGCTTACGATCCCGGCGGGAGGAAAGGCATGAGCTCCAAGGTGCTCGTGGTCGACGACGATCCGTTCCTGCTGCGAAACCTCGAAGTATTGCTCTCGCGTGAGGGCTACTCGGTTCGGGGCGCCAGCTCGGGCGAAGAGGCGCTGTCGCTCCTCACCGACGAGCCAGCCGACCTCGTGGTCCTCGACCTCGGATTGCCGGGCATCGACGGTATCACCACGTGCCGGCGACTACGCTCTCGCTGGCACATGCCGGTGCTGATGCTCACCGCACGCACGGATGCGATGGACAAAGTTGTCGGCCTGGAAGTTGGCGCCGACGACTACCTGACCAAGCCGTTCGAGCCCAGCGAGTTCGTGGCGCGAGTGCGTGCCCAACTTCGGAGGCACACCGAGTACCGGCAGTCCCAACAAAAGGTTCTCCGACTGGAGCGAGGGGACGTGGAGATCGACTTCGAGGTTCGCCAGGTTAGGGTGGGCGGCAAGCCGGTGGAGCTGACGAAGCGAGAGTTCGAGATCGTCGAATACCTCGCCCAGAACCTGGGGCGGGCAGTGGCGCGGGAGACGCTCTTCGAGGCGATCTGGGGCTACGAGATGGAGTTCAACAGCAACAGCCTGGACGTGCTCATCTACCGAATTCGCAAGAAGATGGAGCAGGACCCCAACGAGCCGAACCACGTAATGACACTTCGTGGCTTTGGTTACAAGCTCCAGGCGTGACATACTCGGCGTTACGATGAAGACCCGTCTCCTTGTCGCCGTACTCGGCGCATTCGCCCTCGTTGCTTTCGCGCCCGCCGAGAACCTCCGCAAGATTGCCGATCAGCATGCGCGTGAGTTCGTTCAGGCGCTGAAGACCAAGAACGCGTCCTGGTTCGAGAGGGTCGCCGCGCCCGACTACTTCGAGATCGGCACAAACGGAAAGCGCACCGACCGGGCCACGGCGATGAAGGAAATGCAGCAGATGTTTGCCGCGGGCAAGGTGACCGACGCGTCCAGCACGGTTCTGAAGGTGACGGGCAGCGGCTCGAAGATGGTGGTTACCGTCAAAGCGCACGTCGCGATGTCGGTGAAATTCGACCCCAAAGCCAAGAAGCCGTCGAAGATGGTTTCGGACGTCCAGATGGAAGAGCACTGGTCCAAGGACGGTGGCAAGTGGATGATTCACGAGCTCAAGACGCTGAAAGAGAAGAACACCCTGAACGGTAAGCCGATGCCCAGCCAGATGTAGCAAATTGGCGGGGATTGCCGCGCTTGCCGCAAGATGCGGCATCCCACCCGTTGCGAAGCTAACGGAGCCGGACCTGACGCCAATAACTGAAGGAAGTTTTGTCCTTCGAGAAGTCCGGCTCTCATCATCGGCTGACGCGTTTGAAGGAGGCCCTGAACGGCAGCTTCATCGCCTTCGGCCTCGCGTCTCTGGCGATCCTCCTCGCGTGGATCGCGGGCGTCCGCGTGTCCGTCCAAGTTGGAACTGGGTTTGCTCCCGTTCAACTCACGGCGCTCGCCGCCATCGTTGTCGCCGGCGGGCTTACGTTTGCGCTATCTCGCTGCGCCTCCCAAATCGTCGCATCGCGACGTGAAGCGGAGACGGAGAAGTACCTCCAGAACCTATCCGAGGCATCCGCCACGTTCACGTACGTGCTGGACATGGACCAGCACAAGCTGATCCACTGCAATAACTGCCTGTGCCAATTTGTCGG
>DATGIR010000422.1:0-17174 GCA_035295605.1 Fimbriimonadaceae bacterium
TGTACTCGGTGCCCGACTCGCTGCCGTAATTGCCTTTGTTCTTTCCTACGAAGTCGCCGGAAAAGCCAAGGTCGGCGCCCGGATCCTTTGGCCGGACGTCGTAGAAGATCGCGACGAAGCCGCGCTGGTTCCAACGATGAAGCCGGTTGAGGTCGTCGAGGAAGGGCTCGAACTCGGATCGGGCGACCGGCTTGCCGGTCGGGCTCCAGTAGTCGCCGGCGTCGTTGGCGATCGCGCGGATGGCGACCACGGTGCCGCTCGGCAGGGTCGCGACGAACCCGGATGGGTCGAGTATTAGCTGGTGGCCGGCGGCGAGCAGCCCGACTAGCGCGGAGAGCATTTGTGGAGTACCCGAAAGGGATTGTAGTCGAATGGGGGATATAGTCTTCACCGATGAGCCTTCTGCTGCTTGCCTCGCTCGCCTTCGCCCAAGCCCCCGAACCGCCGCCGATCCTCGGGTTCACGGCCAGCTCGGCCCGGGCCGAGCGGGAGCGCGAGGCCGAGTTCGCCAAGCACATCGACAAGGACGAGATGCGGGCCTGGCTCAAGCGCCTTTCCGCCAAGCCCCACGCGGTCGGCTCGCCGTACCAGAAGGAGAACGCCGAGTTCATCCTCGGCCTCTACAAGTCGTGGGGGGTGGACGCCCACATCGAGCAGTACGACGTCCTCTTCCCCACCCCCAAGGAGCGGCTGCTGGAGCTGGTCACGCCGCAGAAGTTTAGAGCCCGATTGGGCGAGCCGCCGGTGCGCGGCGACGCCACCTCGTACGTGACCGAGGATCAGCTGCCGACCTATAACGCCTACTCGCCCGACGGCGACGTGACCGGCGAGTTGGTTTACGTGAACTACGGGGTGCCCGCCGACTACGAGATCCTCGAGGCGAACGGGGTAGACGTGAAGGGCAAGATCGTCATCTCCCGGTACGGCGGTTCGTGGCGCGGAATCAAGCCGAAGGTCGCCGCCGAGCACGGCGCGATCGGCTGCCTCATCTACTCCGACCCACGCGACGACGGCTACTTCCAGGGGGACGTGTATCCCAAGGGCGCGTACCGCAACGAGAACGGCGTACAGCGCGGCTCGATCGCCGACATGCCGATCTACCCCGGCGACCCGCTGACGCCCGGCTACGGATCGGTGCCCGGCGCCAAGCGGCTCTCGATCAAGGAAGCCCAGACGATCGCCAAGATTCCGACCCTCCCGATCTCGTACGCGGACGCGCTCCCGTTGCTGCGGAACATGGGCGGGCCGGTGGCCCCGGAAACCTGGCGCGGGGCGTTGCCGATCACGTATCACCTGGGCGGCGGACCCGCAAAGGTGCACCTGAAGGTCGCTTTCAACTGGAACACAGTGCCATGCCGCGACGTGGTCGCCCGGTTCCCGGGATCCGAGCGGCCGGACGAGTGGATCATCCGCGGCAACCACTGCGACGGTTGGGTGACGGGCGCCGACGACCCGCTGAGCGGGCAGGTGTCGCTGCTGGAAGAGGCCAAGTCGCTGGCCACCATGTGGAAGGCGGGCTGGCGGCCCAAGCGGACGATCATCTACTGCACCTGGGACGGCGAGGAGCCGGGGCTGCTGGGCAGCACCGAGTTCGCCGAGACCCATGCCGATGAGCTCAACCGAACCGGCGCGGTCTACCTGAACTCGGACTCGTCGGGCCGCGGCTTCTTCGGGGCCGGCGGTTCGCAGTCGCTCGAGCGGTTCGTCACGCAGGTCGCCCGGGACATCACCGACCCAGAGACCGGGCTGAGCGTGCTCGACCGCGCCCGCGCCCGCGCGCTTACCGCTACTGGGACCGGTCCCGCGGCTGAGCCGGACGCGAAGAAGGCGGCGGAGGCGAAGGCCGACATGCCGCTCGGGCCGCTTGGCTCCGGAAGCGATTACAGCTCGTTCCTGCAGCACCTGGGCATCGCCTCGCTGAACTACGGCTATGGAGGTGAGGGCGGCGGCGGCTCGTACCACTCGGTTTACGACTCGTTTGAGCACTACACGCGCTTCATCGAGCCGACGTTCGACTACGAGCGGACGCTGGCGCTGACGGTCGGGGCGAGCATGCTGCGCCTGGCGGATGCCGACGTCCTGCCCTTCGACTTCGACGCTTTGGCCGGCTATATAAGCAAGTATTCCGATGAAATCATGAAACTATCGGACGACTTGCGGACCCAGACCGCGGAGCAAAACAAGCTGCTGGCGGACGGGACGCTGAAGGCCTCGCAGGATCCGACCAAGCCGCACGTGCTGCCCAAGCCGAAGGATCCGGTGCCGTACCTGAACTTCGCCCCGCTGCAGAACGCGCGGGCGAAGCTGACGGCCAGCCTCAAGTCGTACGATTCAGTTAAGAAAAATGGCTTGAACTTGAACGCATCGCAACAGGCGGAGCTGGACCGGGCGCTCCTGACGACGGAGCGAATGCTGCTGACGGACGAGGGGCTTCCCCGCCGGCCGTGGTACCGGCACCAGATCTACGCGCCGGGGTTCTACACCGGTTACGGGGTGAAGACGATCCCGGCGGTCCGGGAGGCGGTCGAACAGCGCAACTGGGGCGAGGCGGAGGCGTCGATCAAGATCGTGGCGGGGGTGGTCGAGCGGTTGGCGGGGCAGATAGATAAGGCGACGAAGATTTTGGGAGGGTGATGGCGCCCTCCTCCCTCGCCGCCGGAGCGGCGAGTACTCCCCCCGCAGGGGGGAGAGACGCCCGCAGCCAACGCCCGCAGGGGGGAGAGACGCCCGCAGCCATCCCCCGGAGGGGGGAGAGACGCACGCAGCCAACCCCCCGGAGGGGGGAGAGACGTCGAGGGTTGGTAGCATGCAACCGTGCTCATCGGCGCCCTGCTCTTCGCCGCAACCCCGGCCGACGTCGTCTTCACCAACGGTAACTTCTACACCGGCGTCCCGGCCCACCCGACCGCCCAGGCGGTCGCGGTGGCCAAGCACCGCATCGTCTTCGTCGGCACCATCTCGGGCGCGCGCCGTTACACCACCAAGCGCACCAAGGTGGTCGACCTTCACGGCGCCACCGCCGTACCCGGGCTGACCGACGCCCATTACCACCTCTCGGCGGTCGGAGAGCGCGAGATCAGCTTCAACCTGGAGGGAACGTCGAGCCTCCAAGACCTCCAACGCCGGCTGAAGGAGCGAGCGAAGACGATTCCGGCCGGCCGGTGGGTGGTCGGGCGCGGCTGGATCGAGACCCACTGGTCGCCGCCGGTGTTCCCGACCCGCCAAGACCTCGATGCGGCCGTGCCCGATCATCCCGTGTTCCTGCGTCGGTCGGACGGCCACGGCGCGGTGGCGAACTCGATGGCGCTCAAGCTGGCCCGCATCGACAAGAGCACCGCCTCGCCGCCGGGCGGAGAGATCGAGAAGGACCCGGCGACAGGCGATCCCACGGGGATGCTGAAGGACAACGCGATGGGGCGGATCGCCATCCTGTTACCGCGAGCGACAGCGCAAGAGGACGAGCAGGCGATGCTCCTGGCGGTCAAGCGTAGCCTGAGCCTCGGACTGTGCGAGGTGCACATCCCGGGCAACTCGTGGAAGGAGATCCAGCTCATCCGCCGGCTGTACGAAGAGGGTCGGATTCCTTTGCGCATCTACGACGCCATCTCGCGCAACGAGGCGGGCACGCTGTTCGCCAAGGGGCCGATCCTCAACGAGTTCGACCACCACTTCACGCTCCGCTCCATCAAGCTGTATGCGGACGGCTCGCTGGGCTCCAAGAGCGCGGCCCTGCTGGCCCCATACGAGGGCGAGACCGCGAGCGGCTTCATGGTCACGACCGAGGCGGCGACGCAGCCGATTCTGAAGGAGGCGCTGCGTAAGGGGATTCAGATCATGACCCACGCGATCGGCGACCGGGCGAACCGGAGCATGCTCGACTGGTACGAGACCGCGTTCAAGGCGGTGCCGCCCTCCGAGCGGGCGGTCAAGGCGCCTCGGTGGCGCATCGAGCACGCGCAGCTGGTGGCGGCCTCGGACCTCGGGCGGTTCGCGAAGCTCGGCGTGATCCCGTCGATGCAGCCTTCCCACGCCATCGGCGACCTGTACTTCGCGCCGAGCCGACTGGGAATGGAGCGGCTCTCGGAGGGGTACGCGTGGAAGTCGTTCCTGCGGAGCGGCTCGATCATCTGCGCCGGCTCCGACGCCCCGGTCGAGGTCGGCGATCCGATCATCGAGTTCTACGCGGCGGTGGCGCGGAAGGCCTTGAACGGTTTTTCGGGGCCGGGCTGGCATCCGGAGGAGCGGGTTTCCCGGGACGCGGCGCTGAACATGCTGACCAAGTGGGCGGCGTACGCGGCGTTCGAGGAGAAGGATAAGGGGACCCTCGAGGTTGGCAAGCTTGCCGATATCACCGTGCTCTCGCGCGACATCATGAATGTCCGGGAGGCGCAGATCCCAAAGACGAGGTGCGTGATGACGGTGATTGGGGGCGAGGTTGCGTATACGGCCAGCCGGCGCTCCGTGGAAACCTGAGAGGGTTAGTTTTATGGCCTGATACCAGGCCATAAAACAGTTCTGCGGGCCGCCTGATACCAGGCGTTCCTTCCCGATATCAGGCGTTTGGAGGGGAGTTCGGTTGTCAAAGAGCGGTTGGCCGCCGGGGTCGATGGATCGTACGGAGGAAGGCGGCGGATTGTCAACGACGAGAGTTCGGGTGGGGTGGAGTACGCCCTCCACCGGTTCGCTTCGCTCACCGACTCCCCCCGGAGGGGGGAGAGACGCACGCAGCCATCCCCCGGAGGGGGGAGAGACGGTAATATTTCTTCGTCGCGATAGCCGCGACGTTATGATCGACCTCCGCTAACCCTGTTCGCACTCCCGTCGTCCTCGGCTTCGCCGGGACGCCCTAGTCCGTGCTCGGAGGTTCCCCATGTTGCAGGCATTCGGCCTGTCGTTTGCGCCCGACCCTCGGTTCGGGCCCCTCTTCTCGAATATCGATCTCAGCCTTGGCCCCGGCGAACACGTCGCGCTCCTCGGCCGGAATGGTTGCGGCAAGAGCGTGCTG
Source organism: Fimbriimonadaceae bacterium (assembly GCA_035295605.1). Lineage (GTDB taxonomy): Bacteria > Armatimonadota > Fimbriimonadia > Fimbriimonadales > Fimbriimonadaceae > DAIDHV01. The sequence goes on from DATGIR010000422.1 coordinate 5,006, forward strand.
ATGCGCATGCTCGCCGGGCGGTCGTGCCCGAGCGCGGGCCGGGTCGTGCTCCAGGGGGGCGCGAGCGTGGGCTACCTGCCGCAGGACTTCGGCAACGAGTTCGGGGGCAGCCTGGCCGAGCTGATCGCGGAGATGGTGTCGGATGCGGTGCCGCACCTGGTCGCCAAGGCGCTGCACCGGTTCGAGCTCGGCGCACACCTGCTCCCGCGGCCGTTTCTGCAACTGAGCCTGGGGGAGCGGACGCGCGGCATTCTGGCGGCGCTGCTGGCGACCGAGCCGGAGATTCTGCTGCTGGACGAGCCGACGAACCACCTCGACGTGGAGTGCCGGAGCTGGTTCGAGGGGTTCCTGCGCAAGGCGCCGGAAGCGGTGCTCTTCATCTGCCACGACCGGGCTACGGTGAACGCGGTGGCGGACCGGGTGCTGGAGCTGGACCACCAGGGGCTGCACGAGTTCGCGGGGGGTTACGACGAGATGCTGGCGGCCAAGACGCAAGCGGCCGAGCGGGCGCGGGCGCAGTGGGAGGCGCACCGCGCGGAGTCGCGACGGCTGAAGGTCGCCGCCGAAGCCACCGCCCAGCGAGCGACGAAAGCGAGCGCCAAGCCCAGGAACCTGAGCAACTACAACCCGAAGGCCAAGCCGTTCTATGCCGCCAAGCAGGCGCGGATGGACCGGGTGAGCAAGGCGATGCTGGAGCGGGCCTCCCGGGTTGCGGCCCAGGGCCCGGAGAAGCCGTTCGAGGCGGAGACGCCCAGCCTCGAGTTCCCGACCAAGCGGCTGCGCTCGGCTCAGCCCCTGGCGGCGAGGCACCTGACCAAGCGGTACGGCTCGCGGGTGCTGTTCGAGGGGCTGCACGTAACCCTGGAGCGCGGCGACCGACTGGCGCTGACGGGGCCGAACGGGGTCGGAAAGTCGACGTTCCTGCGGATTCTGGTCGGCGAGGAGAAAGCGGATGCGGGCGAGGTCACTTGGTCCGGCGACGCCCGGCTCGCGGTGCTCTCGCAGGGGCGGGACGCGTTGGATCTGGACCTGGCGCCGGCGGAGGCTCTGGCGGACGCCTCGGGGTTCGCGCGGAGCGCGCTGGGGCGGCTGGCCATGCGCGGAGCGGTGGCGGAGCGGCCGCTGCGGGTGCTCTCGATGGGTGAGCGGACGAAGGTGGAGATCGTGGCGATGATGCTGGCGGGGGCGAACGTGTTGGTTCTGGACGAGCCGACGAACCACCTGGACCTGGCCTCGGTGGAGGCGCTGGAGGAGGCGCTGCTCGGGTTCCCGGGGGCGATCCTGTTCACCTCGCACGACCGGCGTTTCGTGGAGCGGCTGGCGACGGGGCGGTTGGAGTTGGGCCCGCGCTGAATCGGCCAGATATGTGAACCGCCCCGGTGACTAGCCCTGGGCAAGGTAGCGCTCTAGCTGCTCAAGGCGAGGAATCACAGAGGGGAACGCTGCCTCCTCTTGATATGTGAGCAGTGTGGGTTCGCCGACCAGCCGGAGGGCCTTAGCGAGAATCTCAACGAACTCCCGAAAAGGGAGCGACGTGTCGAGCGCAGTGGAGTTCGGGCGGTAGTACGTTACGAACCGGCCGTCCTGAAATACATACTGCGCCTCGTCGAATCGGACCAGGCGCAGCTTGAATTCAGCGGATTCGCGATCCAACACCCACCACGTTTCCCCGCTAAGTTGCCACACAGCGACGGCTTGAGCTGACTTGGTGCAGTTTAGAAGGGAAGTTGCCGCCCAGAGGAGCTCGCCCAAGCCGTCTTGATAATCCCAGCAGGTGACTTCGACGCTGACACCATCAGCTTCAACCTGAGCGAAGAGCCCTTCGTCGGGCTGCACGTCAATCTTAAGTCGAATGCTCACTTGCCGTTCCCATCTTGATATATTAGAGCGCTGCCGCGGCTCCTGATTAGGCCGTGGCCGGCAACGTTACGAACCAACTTCCATCGGGATTGAAGTGCTTTGAGCCTTTCAGCCTGAGCGGCAGGTCTCTCGGCTTAAGAGAGTAGTGCTTACGAGAAGGAAACATCGCGATCTTCAAGGCCGGCATTTCCAGAAGCACGTTCAGGTCACCGTCAACGATGGTGGTCGAGCCATCTATGAACAGACATTCGAGTTCCTGAAGAGAAAGCAGAGGCCTAAGCGAATCAATGTTGCCACAGCTACAAAGAGTTAGTTCTCGGAGCCTTGAGAGAGTCCGTAACTCTTCGATTGAGCGGAATCCGTTGAATCCAGCCAGTTCAAGTTCCTCTAGCTGAAGTAGCCGACCAAGACCGGAGAGCGACTTGACCCTAGACAAATAGTCCAGCTCCAGGATCTTCATGTTGTGGAGCTCGCCGATCGGCTCCAGTGAGCGTATTCTCGCCTTCTTCAAACGCAAGAGTTCAAGGCTAGCGAGCCCGGCGAAACAGTCGGCGTCTTCCTCCAGGTACTCCGAGATGATTAGCTCTTTCAGCCAGTGGGAGGTAAAGACGGATGCCGCGCCAGGCTGCCAATGGAGTCCGCAAAAATGGAGGTACGGAAATTCCTGGAAACGAATCTCGACGTTTGCGCGGGTTGTGAGCTGAAGGTGGCGCAACTCATGGAGCCAGTGGATCGGTTCGAGTTTGTCGAACAGCCAACTGAGGAACCGCAGGCACTTCAGCTTTGGAAAGTTCTTGAGAAACTCAATATCATCGCCACTCCATCCCCAGCCGGTATAGAGCGTTATCTCCGCAACCTCGGCCTCAAGAGCATCTGACGTCTCCGCTTCAGACCAGACCCCGGTCGCGATCGCACTTGGACCGTACGTTCCGGGCTGGATAAGTAGATTGCTCATTGCAACGTTGGGCCAGGATGGAGGGGGTCGGCATCAGGGGGTGCGATTCGGTCACGCACAAACCGAGCGACTCCCGGCTCTCGGAGATATTGGTTCGCAATGTCCCTGGTCTGCCCCCAATCGCGAAGACATCCTAGGGTGACGCCTCCGAGTTTAACGATATAGAGATACCTGGATTCCGGGTCTTGAAGACTCCGTCGCGGCAACTTATGCTCGCGGCGAATCTTGCGGGAGGAGTGCCTCCGAGGGACGAGTGGGATCGTTGCTCGTTGAAGTAGCGCCGGTACACGGCAAGCTTCGCTTGGGCATCGGTGAGATTGTGAAAGACCTCAGCGTAGAGCACCCACAAGCCCGGGATGGCGAGTGCAGGACATTCCTTCTACAGCAAGTTCCGGATGCCCAAACTGTCCGCTGACGCTTCCCTCCACGCCGTCAACTGAGCCTTCGCCTCTTCAATTTTCTTCTCCGCGAGGAGTTCCCCCATAACGACGACCCGCTCACGAATCTGACCGATCCAGGGACGTTCATCTTCGCCCGCGCTCTCCCGTGCTCCGGGCTCGCTCTGGAGATCCGCCAGGTGGATCAATGCGTCGTCGATGTGTACAAGCGCCACGTCAAACCGGTCCAGCAGGATGGCCGTATAAGCCAGAGCTTCGCACGTGCGAATGCTAGAGGTTGGGAACAGGTTGCGCGGAGGATCGGTCAAGAATTTATAGAAACCTTCTAGTTCGAGAATCGGCATGAGCAACGGTAGCCCTTCTTCCCGGAGGACGCGAACCGTGTCCTTCAGTTGCTCAGGCTCTCCCTCGACGAGGACCGGCGAAGATGATCGGCTGTACGGCGGAGTCGGTAGCCGCCAGCCCCAACTCAAGTTAACGAAGTCGTGTGGAACGAACAACGGAAACGCGAAGAAGTGCAGCCAGCGCTCGCCCTTCCAGTGAAAATCGAAGCAAAACCCGCCGAGCAGGTCCCTCACTGGCACGTGTAGCAGCATATGCCCTCGCCGCGCAAATTCATCGAACTCCGGACCGAGCAATTTGAATAACGGCCGCAGCGTGCGACTCGGGGCCACCCCAATGCCCATTTAGCGCACCCCGCCACCTGAGTTCATGCGGCCACCAGGCATCGGGATCAGTGGTGGATTCAAGCCCCCGGGTAGAGCGTCGAGCAACTGCTTTTTGCGACCCGGCCTTGGTCGCGCGAGGCCAAACTTATAGTCAAGGATCGCCATGATTCCTCTGCTGCTACGGTCTAGGCGGCAGGCCACTCCGCAACTTTAACTAGCCGCTCCATTTCGGCATGGGCGGTGCTCCGCGGCCCTTGAGATTCGTGTGCGGCCTTCATCGTCTTAGGTTACACACGAACCGTTGGCTGTCTTAGGGCTCGCCCGGCAGCGACTTAGCACTCACCGTTTCATGAGGTAACTCTCCAACCGGCTCAGTCCATCATGCGGCGACCGGGAGCCCGCGACCCGTTGATACTCCCGGGCCCTCTCCTCGCCGGCTGCATGTAACGCGTCGACCACCGCTTTAACAAACTCATGAAAGGGGATCTCCACCTCAAGCAGCACATGATCTGGGCGGTAGTAGGTCACATAGCTGCGGTTGGCGAATTCGAACTGGGACTCGTCCAATGCCAGCAGTGCGAAGTGAAGCTGGCCGCCGTAACGATTCAGCACCCACCAAGTTTCGCCACTCAGCTGCCAAACGCCGACCGCATGAGAGGGGTGGCGGACGTCGAGCAAGAAATCTATCGCCCGGAGAAGATCGTTTAGGCCGTCTTGGTAGTCCCAACACTGGACCTCTGCATTGGCCTCGCCACACGTGACACGCGCCGTTAAGGGCTCGTCCGGGTCGAAGTCGAATATGATGCGCAAACCCATCGTAGCTTCACTCCGTTTGCGTGATCTCAGAATGCTAGGGCGGCTTCGCGCAGACCCCAGGACCCGGCCGGGGCCACGCCTCCTCCCACGGCCCGGCTCTCCGCAACTCCGATTTACACGCCTGTAGTCGCACCTGCAAGGCGTCTCAACGCGCCCGATGTAGGAGCGACTGGATCGAATGGCTCTCTGGCTTTCAGAAGAAGCCACTCCTCAGATTCCCACTGAGCCCGGAGCACGGACTCAATGTATTCGAGCGCGGAGCTAATCTCGGCCAATCGCGCGTCATCCTTCATTTCACTATTGAGATTAAGCGCATCCCGAAGACCCGCACCGTTGGGCGCTAGCTTATCCAGACGCGCACTCATGTGCCAGATTCCTTTTGACGCGCTAAAGAGCGCATCTTGAATACCTGAATGCATCACGCCGACGTTAATGAAAAAGACTTCGTCGAATCGAGATTGTTGCAATGAGATAAGACTAGTAACCGGATCGTGCTCCCGTACGAACACAATTGCGGTAAGAGGCTTGAACCCATGCTGCCTCAGAATGCGCTTGAATTCTGTGCGTATATTCGGCGTTGTCATGATACTGTTATTCTCGGGGAGAGGATCGACCAGCGAGCCTTTGGAAACGCTGGTCCCTCTGGTGTCAAAGATCGTCCACTGCATCCCCCTTGAACTTGGCTCGCAGTCAAAACGGTAACTACCTGGAGGGAGCTCGCTTAGCCGTTCAAGGGCGTAAGACGAGGTTTCGTCGCTCACCTAGGCTTCTCGTGCGCATAGTAATCGTTCGATTCCAAGAATGATCCAAGAATGCACTTGTGAAGGCTCTTGCGGTCCTCGCGACTCAGTTTTGTCACGGTTTCGGTGTGGCGTCTATCCGCGCCTACATGCAAGACGTCGCCCTCCATATCAACTAGATACTCTTCCCCCCTGGGAAGGATAATTCGAAGGCGTACCTGGTCCCGGTCAAATGCACCTGGATCGGTGGCAGTTTTGCACCAAGCGATAAGGTCACCTAATCGGTTCTGCACAAGGCTAGTGATGTCCTGGCACTTGACAAGCTCACTCGTCGTGATGGGTGCGTATGATGAGCTATTGAGCGGGAAATAGAACACACCGACTTCGTACACGAACGGGCTTCGCGGAACGCGCTCAGGTGCCGATGGGGTTGGCGCGATGAGCAGGGCCCAAATCGCGAAAGCAACGTGAGGGTGCAGCTTTAATTTCATAGGGGTCTCGTTATCGGGTCAACAATCGGCGGCAGCTTTCCTTTCCACCCCGCTGGAGGCTTAGGCCGCTTTCGGTGTGGGCTCGAATCACCAAGTTCGTCCATTGTCAAGTTCTCAAACAGTTCAATTGCATCAACCTCGGACACATAACCGTCCTCTGTTTCAAAATTGACGACAAGATGCCCAAGCTCGTGGACGACCAAGCGGAAAATACGTATCTGTGGTCCGTCCGCTCCGCCGCATCGTGTCGATCACGAAGAACTCTCACGCTTCAGCATCAGATCCTCGATCCCGAATCGTGCCATGGATTCCACCTGCCAAAGTGCTAGTTGCGCGTTGATCTCGTCGTAAGCAGCTGCTTTCAGGAGGTCCTCCACTTTAGACAAACGAATTCGCCGCTCGTACTGAAACGGTTGCTCACCGACAAGTTTCCCGCCGGTACTGGGCCAGTTCCCTCGCACCCGAGCCGATTCGATTCGGTCCAGCGCTTCGGGGTACCGCCCCAAGAGGGCTGCCGTGTAGACGAACGGCTCGTCGGACGCTTGCAAGTTCAAGTCCTCGTGCAGGGCGAGGAAGTCGAAGAAACCTTCGGTGGTAAGCGCAGGCATTAATGTTGGAATGCCCTCCTCAAGCATCACACGGATTGTCGTGTCGATTTCGTCCGGCGAGCCGCCTACCGATACAATCCCGCTCGTAAGCAGTGAGGCCTCGAGCCTCGGGATTCTCCAGCCCCAAGTAAGGAACACGGCTTCGCAGGGTTGGTATAGCGGCTGGACGAAGAAATGGAGCCACCGCTCCGAGCCACGATGGGGATCGAAGTGGAAGCCTCCAAGAAGCCGATCCACGGGTATGTGAATGAGCATCGTTCCACGCCGGGCGAAGGAATCGAACTCAGGGCCGAGGCGCCGAAAAAGTGGGAGCAACTTACGGTTGGGTTCTTTCGCTAGCAAATCACATTCCCGAGAGACGACCCCGCAGGCTGCGACCTCCGGGCATACCAATGATGACCGGCACAGTTCCGTCTGGATTCGTTGGCAGCCCATTCAGCAGTTTTCGAGCGCGCCCGGGCCACAGCCTAGAGAGCCCAAATTTGTAATCAAGTATCGCCCTCACGTTCTTGCCATCCATGATCAGGCAGTCATATCTGATTGAACCTTTGGTGCCATAGGTGACCGGGGCCCGATTCAAATATGACTGCTCTGCAGCTAGCTGATACACCGATCCGGGTTGCGCGCCGCGAAGGATGCTAGCCATGGTCGCGTGCGCCGTGCTGCCCGCCCCAGGTCCGTAGCCTGCCTCCTGACCCACCTGTTCGACAATCCCAAATATCGCAAGGATTAGAGCCTGTAGCTGGGGAGGCAGCTTGCTAAACTGCTCGAACATTATCCACAGCAGCCTTGCAGCAGGGCCCTCGCCGGCGGTGGCACTTGCCGCCGGGGCACCTTCAAGCATCGCGTCTGCCGCTGCGTCCGCCGCTTCGTTCCCGTTTAGCGCTGCCTCCAAGGTGGCAACTTCAATTTTGTCGACTTCGAGCCCAGACCTGTCTGTCCCGCCCGTCGGCCCATTCCCCACGTAGGAGTACCAATTCGCCCCGCTCTCTGCCGGGTCTCTCGTGATGAACCGCCCCATCGAAGGATCGTAGAAGCGGTGGCCGAGAAGCTTCAGACCGGAGTCGTTGTCTTCTTGGTAACCGAACGCCCCCGCATACCCAAACGGTCCGGCTGGCGAACCGGTGGTTGAGGACGAGCCGCCGAAGGCGTCGTACGTTCGCGTCCCTTGCACGGTCTGGGATGAGTCGGTCTCCGCCCGGTTCGTGCCTTGAAAGTCGGTGTGATTGGTGCGAGTCCCCGCGCTCGTGTGCCGGGAAATGCCCGGCACGTAGGTTGCCGAGCCGTCGGAGAGCACCGAGGCGGTCGAGTCTTCGCCGTCTCTGAGAAACGTCTTTGTCCCGCCTGAATCCGTCTTCGACACACGGGCATCGCACGCGTTATACGAATACTGGTTCGTTGTAAAGATGCTCAGGTTTTGGATCGAGGTGACGCGGTCCTCGTAGTCGTAATTGAAAAGGACCGGCTGGCTCGCCCCCGAGATCTGCTCCTGGGCCGGTCGCCCCGCATTGTCATAGGTAAAAGTTTTGTACGGAACGGGCCCGCCGCCAGTATCGCGGTAGACCGACAGCAACTTGTCGCCGGCATCGTAATTGTAGGTTTCGCTGTACGAGTTGTAGACCTGCTTTAGCGTCCGGTTAAAGTTGTTGTCGTAGGCGTAATGGATGTCGCCGTTGGTATGGACGTTCAGGTTCGCGCTCGCCCGCTCGTCGGTAAGTTGGCCCCAGTTGTCGTAAAAGTAGTTCGTCGCGACCCCGTTCGAGGTCTTGTTCGTCATGTTTGAGTCAAGATCGTAGGTGTAGCTTTCGGAGAGGATGGACGCGCTGCCCGAGGTCAAATGCGTCAAAGAGCTCAGCCGGGAGAGTCCGTCGTAGAGCATCGTCGCGACGCTGCCGTTGGAGTTGGTCTGCTGGTAGGGCCGGCCGTAGCCGTCATAGCTTAGGCTTGTGACTTCGCTCTGCGGCACGCTCGTGATGCTGGTCAGCCGGTGGTTGGTGTAGCCGTATTGGATCGTCGGCGTTCCGGCCACGTTGAGTTGCGTCCTTCGGCCCCATTGGTCGTAGGAGTAGCTCAGGTTCCCCTGCGGCGAGTTGAAGTTCGTGAGCCGCTCGGCGAAGTCGTAGACCCAGCCGGTTGTCCCGGTCGAGTCTGTCATCGAGGTAGCGCGCGAATCGTTGTCGTAGACCACGCTCACGCCGGGCCCGGTCGGATACGTAATCGTCTGCAAATTGTCGCGCGAGTCGTAGGCGTATTGGATATAGTCGCCGTTGCCCGTCGTTCGCGAGGTCTGGTCGCCGGTCCCGTTGAACTGGTAGGTTTCGCCCTCGTTGTCGGCAAGCTGCCAGCCCTTGGTTTCCCCGCGCACCGTGTAGAAGTATTGGTGCTTGTGGTTGTTGCAGTCGAAGTAGCCGGCCAGCCGGTCCATGTCCCACCAAACCAGGCTGCTCGTGAAGGGCGCCGCGACAACGCGGCCGGCGTTGTCGTAGCCGTATTGGTAGTGGATGTTCTTCCAATCGTAGACGTCGGTCACCCGGTTCATCGAGTCGTACAGCACCGAGGCTGAAGCCGAATCCGCCGAGCGGGAGATGCCCACCGGCCGGCTCCATTGGTCGTAGCTCACGGCGTAGCTGAGCCCAGTCCCGTCGGTGACCGACAGCGGATGGTTCGGCAGCACGTGGGCCGAGGGCACGGGGTACGTCACCGTGTAGGTTTGGTCTGGGGTTTGAACCAAATAGGGGCGACCCTGACCGTCGTAATTCACATAGGTCGTCACGTTCATCGAATTCGTGGTCGATAGTTGCCCCGCCGAGTTGTAGGTGTTCGTCACCAGTAGGTTGTTCAAGCCATCCTTGACGGTAAGCACGTAGCCCCAGGTGGGATCGCGCGCGAACGTGGTGGTAGCTCCCCGCGTGTCGGTCGCGGTGAGCACGTCGTTCCACGAGTTCCAGGTCCAGTTCTGCGACTTTCCGGCCGCGTATTGGACGGGATCCTGGGCTTGAATCATGTTCGCGTACTTGTCGTAGCCGAAATAGCTCGTGTAGCCCCGCTCATTCTTGTATTGACTACAGTTGTAGTTGATATCCCAGGTATAGGCATTGGAGTAGCCCGCCTCATCGACCTGACTTCGAAGCGTGCCGCCCGAATAGTTGTCGACCGTCGTCTTTCCGTAAGGATCGGTTCGAGTCGTCGACGTGCCGGTGTAGGAATAGGTGTAGGTGAGCTTCGTGTTTCCGGACGGCGAGAACGGGTTGGTGTTGAAGTTGACCGGGTAGGAGTAGCTGGTCAGTCTCGCCTGGGAATCGAACGTGAACGGAAAGGCGTTGCCGTCACGTGAGAGCTCCCACAAAAGGGTGGCATTGAGACCGTAGTAGAAGGTCTCGCTCGGCGTCGGCGCATTCGGAAGGTTGGTTTGAGGCGGGAACGTGACACTCCGAAGGATGTGCATATTCGGGTTGTAAGTCTGGGCCGGCGTGCTGAAGGCGTAGACGCTGCCGGTTGGGTCGGTCACGGTGGTGTAGTGGCCCCAATATTGGGTTCCGACGTAATTGAACGTCAGGGTATTCCCGGCAGCATCGACGACGCTCGTCAGGCCCTTGGTGGAGGAGCTGCGGTTGACCGTGATATTGTTGTTGTAGCGGTCGTTGATGCCGCACAGATATCCCCCAGTATTGAACGTGTACTTGATCTGGTCGCGCGTCCGGAGCTGGAAGATGGGGCCGGAGTGCCCGAGGTATCCGACGATGGAGAGCACGTCGTAGAAGCCGGTCGGTGGGTAGAAGACGTTGCTCGTCGCCGGATGGGGGTTGGTAAAGACCAGCCGCAGTCCGGTCGGGTAAGTGACCACTGCCTTTCCCATCCCGTTGGTGTAGCCGGTGCCGCCGTAGACAACGCGCATATCGAAGCTGCTGCGCCAGTTCATCCCCCAGCCGATATCGAGGTTGTCCTGGCTGTTGTGGTACAGCGTGAGCCCCAGGTTCATTCCGCCGGGGACAGTCCAGCCGACGATGGGGAGGATGGTGAGGAGGTTTCCGGTCTGGGTGTTGACGTAGGCGGGCGCCGCGCTCGAGCCGCCAGCCCGGTAGAAGCCCTCCCAGGGGAAGGCGTCGCCGGCCCGGGGTCCGGCTTGCCCTACTCCGGCCACGCCGCCGCCGGTGCCGCCGTCGCCGGCTCCTTGTTTGGCGGCGCTACCTAGTGCGGAGCGCCGGGCGTTACCGGCGCCTACATTGGTTGCTCCCGAGCGGAGGACCGACCCGGAGGCTACGATGAGGTCGGCCAGAGTCTCCGGTTTCGCAGCCGGCGTTGCCGGGGCGGGCTCCCGCGGCTGGACCATGGCCCAAAGGTCGTCGATGCCGCCCGGCAGGATCTCGCCGCCACCGCCGCCGGTGTTCTGATCGCGGGAGAGCGGTGCGGGTCGGCCGTCGAGCACCATGTCGTCGCCGGTGTCGGCGGTGCCGTTCGTGATGTAGTTCGGATCGGCAGGATCGGAGGCAGCCCCGGCCTCCACGGTGTCCTCATTGCTGATGGCGCTCAGGTCGTCGGGATAGTAAAAGTAGCCGCGCAGGTTCGGATCTTCGAGCGGGTACTGGCCATAATCGACCGCGCCCGGGGAATCGGTGTAGTCGCCGGAGCCCTGGCGCTTGACTGCGCTCATGCGGTTGCGCAGGGCGGTAACCGTACTGAACAGAGCAGGAGAGCAGATTGGAACAAGCAGGATAATGCAACACAGTATCGCGATTAGGCGAACGAACCCAGGACGACGAACCAGCATATTGACCCCCAAGATCCGCGTCTCCCGCGCGTACTTGGTGCGCATTCTACAACAGGTTCTTTGAGTAAGCAAGCGGAAATGCGGGATTTAACATTACGTAGGACCTTGGGCTCAGACAGCAGGCGCCCGGCGCCCTCCCTTCGCCCTGCGGGCTAGTCCTCCCGGGGGGAGGACAGACTTTCGGACATGGCGCCCTGCGGGCTAGTCCTCCCGGGGGGAGGGCAGATTCCGGATCGCGCCGGACGTTACCGGCGCCTACGGGACGACGCACTCCCGGTGGGAGGACAGATTCCGGATCGCGCCGGACGTTACCGGCGCCTACGGGACGACGCACTCCCGGTGGGAGGGCAGATTCCGGATCGCGCCGGACGTTACCGGCGCCTACGGGACGACGCACTCCCGGTGGGAGGACAGACGTCTAAGCGGGATTGGGCTTCAGGTGGATGCGGCGGAAGTGGATCTGGACGGTCGGGCGGACGAGGAGGTCGATGCGGGCGACGTCGCTCGCTTTAGGTTCGTTGGGAGCGCCGAAGCTGATCTCGTCCGCATCGATGAAGGGTTCGCCGAGCAGCTTTCCACGCTGGTCGAACGCGCAAAACCGGGGCTGCTGCGTGTAGGTGTGCTTCACGATGCTGCGACATTCGAGTCGCTTCGTCGGAAGCTCGCGGGTTTGGTCTCCGTCCCTCCAGGTCATGTGCGAGGAGACGAAACGGGGCCTGAATTCCGGCCCGAAGACGGTTCGTAATGAGTTGCCCGCGCGCCGAGCCCGGGCGACCAGCTTGAAGGGCCCCTCCGAGACGCGGACGTCTAGGCCGGCCTCCGGCTGCGAAGAAGATTCCACATAGACCTGACCCTTGTGCCTCGG
>DATGIR010000423.1:0-11635 GCA_035295605.1 Fimbriimonadaceae bacterium
ATGCCGTTGATCGACACTTGACCGGCGCCGCTCCAAGCCACATAGATTTCTCGTTGCGCCCGGAGCGTGAGCTGACATAGGGCCAGTTCGAGCACCGGGGCATCCCAGGCACTCCCAACCCCCGCGTTGAGCAGCTCCTGCGTCCATGGATCGAAGGCCCCGCCCGGGGGAACACCGAACTTTCGCCTTCCGGTAGCGGGAGCCCCTTGGACGGTGGCGCTCCCGTATACGCTCTCGACCAGAAGGCTCAAGCTCGAACCTCGAATCCGGCGTCGACGAGCGTCGCATAAACCTGCTCGGCAAACTCGACACAGTCCGGGGTGTCACCGTGGAGGCAAATCGAGTCGACTTCGTTAGCCAGCCGAAGCACTTGCGCTCGGACCTCCCTTGCATCGGAGAGCACGGCTCCGGCCTCGGAGCGCGGAACCAGGGTGCCGTCCTCACGATAGGCACGATCCGCAAAGCCCTCACGAATGAAGGCCACTCCCGCGCGCCGGGCGATCGGCTCATGCATTGTGCCGGGAAGGCCGAGGAGGGGGAGCTTGACGATGCGGAGCGCCATGATAAGCATTCCAGTACCCGGAAACATGCTCAGTGCATGGCCCCCGGCTTCATAGGGCGAATTCGCGGTCGGGTGATTGGCCATGCTGTCCCAACCTGTGCCGATCGGCTGCGCGGTGTCGTTATAGAATGCTCCGTGCGGCTTCACGTAGGCGCCCCCGAACTCGGCTCGGAAGTCGCGGATCTGTTCGAGGACGCTGCTCAGATACTCGCGCTGGTGCTCGGTGGTCAGGGGCGCCCGGCCCATGCTCCCCCGATCCGGATAGCCGGGGTGGGCGCCTATCCGAATCCGCTTGATTTTGCAGAGATCGACGGTTTCGGCCGTCAACTCCGCGTTTCCGGCGTGGACGCCGCAGCAGACGTTGGCGCTAGTCGCGAAGTTAAGAAGCTCCGCGTCGTTGGGATTCCCTTCGCCGATGTCCACATTGAGGTCGATGAACTTCACAAGCGGCTTCCCTTCAGCCTCTCAAAGTCGGTAGGGGATACCGGCTCAAAACGAACGCGGTCCCCTACCGAGATGGGAAAGTAGTCGGACTCCACGTCGACCAAAACTAGGGGCGTCCTCCCAACGATCGGCCAGCCGCCGGGCCGCACCATCGGATAGACGGCGGTTTGGTTGCCGGTCATTCCGACCGAACCCGGCTCTGTCCTAACCCGGGGCGATCCAAGCCGGGGAACACCGCGAAGCGACTCGGGCAACGGTCCGAGATATGCGAAGCCAGGGCAAAAGCCGATTGCAAAGCAAGCGAACTCTGCGGATGAGTGGGTTCGCACGAGCGCCTCAGACGTGAGGCCGAGCTTCTCGGCGGTCCCCTCCAGGTCTTCGCCGAACTCATAGCAAACCGGAATCGTCCACTCGGCGGGGGTGAACTCGACGGATCCGGCGGTCGCGCATGCGGCTTCGATGTCCGCGTATGAGATGGGCACGCGAGCGTACACGCCTACCGTGTCCGCACATGGCACCGCGTCGGTCATACCCACGAGCCTGGCGCGATCGAGTGCCAGCGCAGTCGCGGCGGGAGAGGCTTCGAGGTCCCGGAGAATATACGCAAGGTCCCCAAGCGGTTCGATGCGCATGGGGGCTAGTTTACGGCGGCGCGCCGTAAACTAGCCCCCATGCGGCCGGCGCTTCCCTTCACGCTAGAGTCAGGCGCGGCAGCGCCGGAGTACGCCTCGGAGGGAGCCGCCGGAATGGACGTGCGCGCCCTCGAAGATGTCCGCGTCGAGCCGATGGAGCGTAAGCTGGTTCGCACCGGGGTGCGTGTTGCGGTACCCCCGGGTTTCGAGCTTCAAGTGCGGCCACGCTCCGGCCTGGCGCTGCGGCACGGGCTTGGGTTGGTCAACTCGCCCGGGACTATCGACTCAGATTATCGTGGGGAAATCGCGGTGCTCATGATCAATTTCGGCGCGACCGCAGTCGAACTAGCGAAAGGCGAACGAATTGCCCAACTTGTGCTCGCCCCGGTGGCTCGTGCCGAACTCTGGGAAGCAGACGGGCTGGACCAAACCGAACGAGGCGAGGGCGGTTTCGGCAGCACGGGGACGCAATGAGTTCGACCCCGGAGAACGACGACATGGCGACCCCGACTTCACCTTCAAGCAACGCGGAAGACGCGATCTATTCCGAGCTGGCCCGGGCCAACCTCGCGCGACTTCGCGGGGACTATGACGTGGCGGAACGCCAATGCACCTCGCTACTGAAGCAGGCGCCACATAACTCGACCGTGGCGGCGCTGCTTGGGGACATCTCCGCCGAGCAGAACAAGCTCGATGAAGCATTGCAGTGGTACGAGATGGCGGTCGATTCCGGCGCCGCAAGCGGAATCGAGGAGAAGCTTAAGGCCGTCAAGGCTCGCGTCAAGGAGCGCGATGCCGCCAAGTCGGAGCGAGAGATTGGACTTAGCCAGCGCACTTGGACGAGCCCCTCGGTGCTCATCGGGGGCTCGGTCATCTTCCTGATGCTCATCGTGTGCAGCTACATTGCGGGCACCTACCGGACCCCGGTCAAGGCGACGCCGACGCAGGAGCAGGCGCCGATTATCCTCCCCTCCACCTCGACCAACGCAGGTTCAGCCGGAGACGGGAGCGCCAAGGGAAGCGCCAATCCGGGCGACCTCGCACACGCGAATCCAAGCCCGTCGGGACAAGAATCCGTACCTGCGCCCGCACCGCCGCGCGCGGGAATCGACGCCGAGCTGCAAGCCGGCCTCGCCAGCGCGACCGGCGCGCTTGCCCAGGTGACGCAGGCGACTTGGGATCCTCGGTCTCACGCCGCCCTTCTCGAGGCGGCCGTCCAGCCAAACGAAGACCCTCGCGTGCTTGCGGCCCAAATCGCGCAGGGCGCGTTGAGCACGTGGAAGGAGGCGACGGCAGTTACCGTTCGCGTGGCGAGCGGGGGAAAGATCGTCTTCATCGCCGACGCCACGCGGGAAAAGGCGGACGCGTTGGCGCGATCGGGGCAGCCCGCTCCAGAGGGCGTCGCGCTTGCCGACGCCCTTCTCACGAACGAGTGGAAGGAAGGGCCGGAAGGCGTAACAAGCGGCAGGTAAGCTCCGTCGCCATGCTCCTAGCCGTCCAGCTCTACACCGTACGCGATCTGCTTCAAAAGGATTTCTCCGGAACCCTCAAGGCGCTCAAGTCGATGGGCGTCGAGTACATCGAGGGCGCGTCCGGGTACGACCGCAAGCCGGAAGAGTGGAAGGACCTGATGGGCGAGCTGGGGTTTCGGGTCGTCGGCGGCCATGTCGGGCTCGAGGCGCTCGTTCGGAATCCGATCGGGGTCGCTGCCGAGGCGAAGCTGTTAGGCTATGACTGCGTGATCGTTCCGTGGGCGTCCGGCAAGAACTACCCTGGCGGGTGGAAGGCATTCGCGGAGATCCTGAACCTGCTTTCGGGGCAATTGAAGGCGGCCGGCGTGGTTGGGGGCTACCACAACCACAACCACGAGATGGAACTCGAGAACGGCACGCCGGGGCTCGACATCATTTTCGCCAATACCGATCCAAACCTTGTCAAGGCGCAGATCGACGTCGGTTGGGTCAACTTCGGCGGGGGCGATCCGGTTTCATACATTCGCAAGTACGGCAGCCGGCTGAACTCGGTCCACCTGAAGGACTCGGTCCGCGGCCCGGAGCACATCGACGTCGTGGCGGGGACCGGGCAGGTGGATTGGGACGGCGTGGCGGCGGCGTGCTTCGAGGTTGGCTGCAAGTACGGCGCGCTTGAGATGGACAACCCTCCCGGCGACGCCTTGAAATCGGTGGAGAAGAGCCTGGATTTCTATCGCTCCAAGGGCATCGGTAAGTAGCGTCGCAACCCGGCTGCGCTCCTGCGAGTAACTGTTTTGTAACGCTCACGCCGCTACACTGTCTCTAACGGCGGCGCCTCTTCTCGCCATGATGTGTCGAAAGGGGCAACGAGGAGGTTGTTATGAAATCGTCACGCAGATATTGGCCGGTTCTGCTTCTGGCCATCACTTGTCTGGCCCGCTTGGGCATTGCCACTCACGAGTCCCAGCTTGATAACTCCAAGCGCGGATACGTTGCCGGACACTATGCCCTCGAACTCGACGGCAAGTTGGCCGGATGGCTAATGAAGGTGTCAGGCGGACAAGCCAGCGCCGGAGTCGTCGACGAGAAACTAGGCGCGGATCACATCGTCCACAAGCACATCGGGAACGTGAAGTACGACGAGATCACGTTTAACTGTGGCACCGGCATGAGCAGGGACATGTACGAGTGGATCAAGGCTGAATTCGATGGAAAGTATGTCCGACGTTCCGGGGCGATCGTCCAGGCCGACTACAACTTCAAGCAACTGACCAGGTTGGACTTTCAGAACGCGCTCATCAGTGAGGTCGGCTTCCCCGCCTGCGACGCGTCTTCCAAGGATGCGGCGAAGATGACGATAAAGGTTTCGCCCGAAGTTACGCGGCTGCAGAAGGGCAGCGGGAACCTAAGCGGCCCGCCGACGAATCCACAGATGCAGAAGCGGTGGCTCCCCGCGAATTTTCGCCTGACGATCGACGGAATCGACTGCACGAGGGTCTCCAAGATCGACGCCATCACGGTGAAGCAGAAGGTCGTCGAGGCCGGCACCGGGCAAATCCGGGATTACGAAAAGGAGCCGGCTCACCTTGAAGTTCCGAATCTTGTGATTTCAATTCCCGAGTCACACGCCCAAGCCTTCTATCAGTGGCACGAAGACTTCGTCGTCAAGGGGAATAACGGCCAGAACGGCGAGAAGCATGGAGAGCTCACCTTCCTCGCGCCGGATATGCGGACGGAACTGTTCACGCTGAACTTCCAGCACATCGGAATCTTCAAGATCGGCCCGGACAAGAGCGTGCCCGGCGCGGAGAACATCAGGCGGGTGAAGGTCGAGATGTACTGCGAGGACATTAAGTTCGACTACAAGTCCTCGGCGTGGGCGGCGCGTGCGGGCAAACCCGTGCACCGCGCGTAGCCGGCTATCGCAACTCGCGCTGACTTCGTAGAACCCGTCGTGGCTGCTTGCACGACGGGTATCCTCACACGCGCTCGATGAGGCACAAGAGAGTGGCGCCCGACGCACCGACCGGCGTGCGCGTGCCGACTGACGGTCCATCGACCGTGGCGGCTCCCGTGGCAGTCGATAGCCTCATCGCCTCAATCTCAGAGATCCGCGAGCGTGGCGAGCGTGCCGGCCTCGAAGAACAAGAACAAAAGATGCCCAACGACAGTTTTGATGCCGATATCGTCGTGATTGGATCGGGGCCCGGAGGCTACGTAGCCGCCATCCGGGCTGCTCAACTCGGCGCCAAGACCGTCTGCA
Organism: Fimbriimonadaceae bacterium; assembly: GCA_035295605.1. GTDB lineage: Bacteria > Armatimonadota > Fimbriimonadia > Fimbriimonadales > Fimbriimonadaceae > DAIDHV01. The sequence continues at coordinate 5,374 of DATGIR010000423.1, forward strand.
TCGAACGCGATTTCTTGGGTGGCACATGCCTGAACTGGGGCTGCATTCCCAGCAAGGCCCTCATCGCGAGCGTCGAGCGACTGCACCACGCCAAGCACGCCGACAAATTGGGCGTGAAGGGAGCGGAGGGAGCCAAGCTGGACTTCGACGCCGTCATCGCCCGAAAGGAGAAGATCGTCTTAACCCAGCGAGGCGGCGTGGGGATGCTCTTCAAGAAGAACGGGGTTCGGCACGTCGAAGGCTCGGCGAGCTTCAAGGACGCTCACACGGTGGAGGTCACCAAGGACGGCAAAGTCGTCGAAACCCTCCGGGGCAAGAACTTCGTGCTCGCGATGGGCTCCTCCGTGATCCGGCTTGACATACCCGGCTTGAAGGGCGGCAAGGAGGCCAACGTCTGGACCTCGGATGAAGCCGTGAACGCGCCCTTCGTTCCGAAGCGGATGCTGATTCTGGGCGGCGGCGCGGTCGGAGTCGAGTTCGCCTACGTGTTCAACGGCATGGGCAGCGAGGTGACCGTCATCGAAATGATGCCGTCCCTGATTCCCCTCATGGATTCCGAGCTAGGTGCGGAACTGGCGAAGGGACTTGGGCGGCAAGGGATCAAGACCATGACGGGCGCAACCCTCGAGAAGTGCGAGAGAAAGGGAAGTTCCTGGATTTGTCACGTAAAGAAGGGCACCGACACAGAGAAGGTAGAAGTCGACGTCGTCCTTCTTGGGGTTGGCCGTAAGGCGAATACGGACGGTATGAACCTTGAAAAGATCGGTGTCCAACTGCACCGCCGAGGCGTCCAAACGGTCGACGATACTCTTCGCACCCATGTGCCACACATCTACGCGATCGGCGACGTCCGGGGCTTCATCCAGCTAGCACACGTGGCCTCCGCCGAGGGGATCTGCGCCGTTCAGAACATCGTCCTCGGAACCGAGAAGAAGATGGACTTCAAGGCGGTTCCCAGTTGCGTCTACACCGTTCCCGAGGTGGCTTCGGTCGGGCTCAGCCAAAGCGAGGCTGAAACGCAAGGGTACGACGTCGCGGTCGGGAAGTTCAACTTCCGAGCCAACGGCAAGGCGATGGCGATCGGCGAGCAGGACGGCTTCGTTAAGGTCGTTTGCGAGCGGAAGTACGGCGAGGTTCTCGGCGTCCACATGGTCGGCCCGCACGTCACCGATATGATCCATGAAGGGGTGGTGGCGCTCAAGCTCGAAGCGACCCTCGATTATATGGTTGACACCATCCATGCCCACCCGACGCTGGGCGAGGTTACGCTCGAGGCGTTCGAGGACGCGGCCGGCCACGCCATCCACAAGCTGTGAGCGCGGAACTCCTCGAGACATTCCCCAACCCGTCGCCCGGCCGCGACTATACGATCACGCACACGTGCCCGGAGTTCACGAGCGTTTGCCCGAAGACCGGCCAACCCGACTTTGCGACCATCGACCTCGAATACATTCCGGATCAGCTGTGCATCGAACTCAAGTCGCTCAAGCTCTACTACTACTCGTTTCGGAACGAGGGCATCTACTACGAGGCGGTAGTGAATCAACTGCTCGACGAGCTCTCTTCCGCGTGCTCGCCAAGGTGGATGCGCGTGACCGGCCGCTTTAACGTCAGGGGCGGCATTGGAAGCGTGATCGTCGCCGAGTGCCGCAAGCGCGGCTAGCAGCGGCGCAAGATCGTCGTTCCGCTCACGGTGACAACTTCGCCGCCCCCCAAGTCGATGTCCGCCTGAACAAACGCGGCCTGAAAGGGTTCGCGCAACTCAGGCAACGCGAAGCAAAACTCAAGAAGCTCGCCGGGCCGGCATTGCGACTCCACCCACCACTCCGCCTGGGCGAACTTACCGTCCGGTGATTCTGCCAGGAATAGGCGGCAATGGGTGCAGAACTCGGCGGACTCTACCGATAATATTAGGTTAACGAGTAATTCATTTCGTTCGGTTAACTTATTAACTAACTTGGGAAAGCCGAGCCCTGCCGCACACCGTCGAGCAAACGAAGCGGCGTTTCGATAGTAAGGCAATTTGTCGGTGAAGACGTGTCCTTCGTTCGCGAGGGTCAGCAGCGAACTGGCTTCAGGCAACCATTCTTCGTAAAGGCTTCGCGCATCCGGCGCCCAGTATTCGTCGTTTGAGCCGTTGATTTGCAGCAGCGGCACGTTGATCGATTTGAGGGAGAGGAACGGATCGACCATCTGCGACAGGCGTCTTCCTAAGTGGGATTGCGCTCGCGCCGGCAAGCCAAGGTCGGTGTAGTCATGGATCGCAGTGGAGTATTCATCCCATATTTCGTGCTGATGGGCCAGCTGGGCCGTCATATTCAGGTTGTCGAACACCGTTGGGACAATCCCAATAATCCGAGGGTCCAATGTGCAGGCGGTCAGCCAAGTGGTCCAAGCGCGCTTGCTTTCTCCAATTAGAATGAACCTGGCCAATCGGCCCTGGGACCACGCCTGCAGCGCATCCATCGCGCGTACGACGCTCTTGACCATCGGGAAGAGCAACGGCCACGTGGCATCCCCGGTTTCGAGGAAGCGATCGAAGGTGTGCGCGATCAGCGCGTCTTCGCTCAGGTCGAAAATCGGCTGGTTCGGCATATCGAAGAGCATTGCGGTCTCGAATCCGCTCAGGTCGCCCAGTCGCTCAGCATCCGCCAGGTCCAACGAATTCGGTTCGCCACCGGTGATGTAGAGGAGTGCGACGTCGGATTGCCGCGCGGCTCCCACGACCGCGAGGTGGTGCACCCACTCGATGCCGCGCCAACTCTGGGCCCGGACGCGCAGCACTTCGACCGACCGGTCCGCACCAAGCGACTCCCATCTAACGTTCGCATCCGGCGCATTGACGTAGGCGCTCAAGTCGCTTGAAATCGCCTCGTCAGGATTTAGGCCCACGGTTCAAACGATTGTGCCCGCTCGCCGCGTCCTTGACCTACTCGCTTGGCCGCGTAACGGGGATGGAAGGTCCCGTCGGTAGGGCTTCTGCAACAGTCTTAACTTGACACGGCGGTTCAATCGTGCAAGAATGCACTGATTGCGCCACGACGGCGTGAGTGGGTGGGGAAAATGAGGATGCACATACTGCGCAGATCAGTCGTGCTTGGCGGTCTCTTTGCGATGGCCGCGCTTGCATCGACATACATGGGTGCGCTCGACGCAACGATTAAGATTGACCGGGCGCTGAATAGCCCGACGCTGACGGTGAAATATCAAGGCGTCATCGCGAGCCTGGTCGAGCTGCGAATCAACGGCGAGAGCATTGCGACGAGAACGGTTGCCCAAGACAAGGACAACGGCGAGACCAACTTCACAGTCGACTTGGCGTCTCTTCGAGACGGGGACAACGCCATCGAGATCCGGCTGTTCGACAAGAGCGGCAAGATGGTCGGCTCCGAGAAGACGACGCTTACGACCGACGACGGCACTCCGGCTCCCTTCTTCATGGAGAATCCGAAGATGGGTGCGACCGTCGAGGGCTCGGTCGAGTTGACTGTCGGCTTCAACAAGTCGTTCGCCGGCAGCATCGTCAGCTTCTTCGTCGACAACCAGCTTCAGTCGGTTTCGAACACGCCGCCGTATAGCTTCCTTTGGGATACCACCCGGGGGGCGAACGGCTGGCACGAGCTCGAATCCTGGCTCGTCGACGATTCCAACTCGACGCTTCGAACCAAGAAGATTCGAGTGTTCGTCAACAATCCGTCCGGTCACACCCGGCGCGAAGGCCGCGACGTTCAGCCCAAGCCGAAGTCCGATCCGAATCTAACCCCCAAGGGTAATCCGGATTCAAAAGGCGGAGTCACCGGAACCCCGGCTGGACCCAAGCCGATCGCCGATGGCGGCCCCGCCACCGCGGCGGGCAAGGCGCAGCCGACGACCACCGAGCCGCTCGACCTCAAGACGAGCGACAACACATCCAAGGTCGGTATCGCGGGCAATGCGAGCGGGCTCAAGCCGGCGAGGACCGGCAACGGCATCGCCACCGGACCCAAGCTGCTTACGCCCACGTTCCTCCGAGTGGCGACCAACACCGCGCAGGTCAAAGTCGCCAGCCCGGTCGTCGCGCCTGCCGTGAACGCGGTTCACCTGATCCCGATCACTCAAGGCACCCGGATCCCGAATCTCTCCACGTTCGCGATCCTCATGAACGGCGAGTTCGTGAATTTCGACGTGGCGCCGCGGGTTGACGAGGGCGTGCCGATGACGCCGCTCCGATTCCTCTTCGAGCGCGACGGCGGAAAGGTCTTCTGGCACGGCGCGGACCAGTCGGTCACCGCGACGGCCGAGGGCCGGGACGTCTTCGTAAAGATCGGCGAGTCCCTCGCAAAGGTTAACGCGTCGCCCATCCAAATGGAGCGAGCGGCTTACCTCGAGAGCGGCCGAACCATCGTTCCGCTGAGCTTCATTCGCGAAGCACTCAACGTCAATGTTCAGTACGACAAGGCGACCGGGCACGTCCTGATCACCAGCCTGAACAAGAAGTAAGAGCTGATTGAGGGTAGCGGGCTCGGCTGAATCCAGCCGGGCCCGCTTCGTTTTTTCAGACCTGGCATTCCAGAACCTCCGATTGGCGCACCTCCCTGCCGATACTTACTCAAGTTGGGACCGAACGGGAATGGGCTTTCAGGCGAACATCGATAAGCGGCGCTACCTGCGCTACGACCTCTTGGACTACGCGATGGCGTTTCCTGAGAACGACGCCGTCGGCATCCGCTCGGTCATCGCCGACGTCGGCCTCGGGGGCCTTGCCCTCCGAACCCACGAACCGCTCGAGGTAGGCGAGAAGCTGCGGCTGGTCGTCGGACGCGGTTCGGGCCACTCGATCACCATCAAGGGCGTCATCCGGCACGTGCACGTCAACGAGGAATCCCGGCTCTACGCCATCGGCGTTCAGTTCCAGCCGGAAAGCCACGATGAGCGGGTGACGATCGCCCAATACGTGCACGAAATCTTTCAGCGCCGCTGCGACGTGGTCGCATCCAATCCGGCGTAGCCACCGGCATCGCCTCGGCGCTTCCCATCGAGGTATAGTATGAGCTTCGGGCGGCTTTGCGCTGCCCGGAGGACAATCGAGCCACGGACGAGGCCACGCCAAGCGGCGCGGAACCGGTCCGGCAACGGCGGGAAGTATGGCAAAGCAATCACTTATAGAGAAACAGCAGCGCAAGCCAAAGTTTAAGGTTCGCGCTTACAACCGCTGCTCCCTTTGCGGACGCGACAGCGGTTACTTCCGATTCTTCGGCATCTGCCGCATCTGCTTGCGCGAAAAGGCTCACCGCGGTGAGCTTCCGGGCGTAAAGAAGTCGAGCTGGTAAGGGCAAGGAGAAGGAAGCATGCACAGCGATCCCATCGCGGACCTACTTACGCGCATCCGTAACGGCGTTCGAAGCCGGCAGGACAGCGTCGAGATTCCGCATAGCAAAATCAAAGTCGAAATCGTCAAGATCCTCGAGGCCGAGGGGTACCTCTCCGGCCATGAAGTGACCACGGAATCCAAGTTTCCGCAGATCAAGGTTCATCTGCGCTATGGCGCCAAGCGGGCTCCGCTGATCTCGCACATCGTTCGCGTCAGCAAGCCAGGACTTCGCGTGTACAAGGCCGCCGCCGAACTGAAAGCGCGGCGCGCGGGGCTTGCCACTCAGATCGTCTCCACGAGCTCAGGGCTCATGACCGACCGAGAAGCCCGCCGACGGAAAGTCGGCGGCGAGGTCATCTGCGAGGTGTACTGATGTCTCGAATTGGAAGAGCACCGATTCCTGTTCCGGCCAACGTTACCGTCTCGGTCGACGAAGCGACGAACGTCGTCACCGTGAAGGGGCCCAAGGGCGAGTTGAGCGAGAAGATTTCCCGCCTCCTCACGCTCAAGCAGGAAGATGGCACGCTGGTTCTCGAGCGGCCCAATAACCTTCGCGAGGCAAGAAGCCAGCATGGTCTGGCCAGGACCCTCATCAACAACATGGTGGTCGGCGTTACGAGCGGCCACTCGAAGACCCTGGAGATCGTCGGCGTCGGTTACCGCGTTCAGGCGCAAGGTCGCGGACTGCAGCTCAATATGGGCTACTCCCATCCGGTGACGGTAAGCGCCGTGGACGGCATCACGTTCGAAGTTGCCGCTGAAGAGCGGTCGAGAACGCAACAGATCAAAGTGGTCGGCATCGACAAGGCCCTCGTGGGCCAGATTGCGGCGGACATTCGAAAGGTCCGGAAGCCGGAGCCGTACAAGGGCAAGGGCATTCGCTACCAGGGCGAGACGATCAAGCTGAAGGCG
>DATGIR010000424.1:0-2578 GCA_035295605.1 Fimbriimonadaceae bacterium
CTGGGCGACCGTCTTCCACTGCTCCATCTCTTGCTTCTGGGCCGCCGCTTTCTCCTCGCTCCACTGCGGCGACTCCAGGCTCGAAATCACCTCGCGCGCCCAGTCCGGGCTCTTGGCGATCTCCCGCGCCATGTCCAGCACCGAACGGCCGCTCTCCAGCGGCTTCCACTCCACCTTGTCCTCCGGCACCGCCTTGGCGTATCGAAACACCTCGTCCGCCGCGTTCTGAATCGCTTGGCACATGTACTCCTGATATCTCATGACTGTTCACTACTCCCAACTGAAAACTGACAGATCACTCCCCACAACCATCCTCCAACCTCCATCCCCCATCCTCTATCCTCTGAGTTATGTCCGACCCCGCCGTCTTCCCCTACGACACCCGCCTCGACGTCCTCGCCAAACCCCTCGAGCTTATCGACGTCAACGACCTCGCTGCCAAGGCCGAGCACCCCTGGTTCAACCAAACCCTGACCATCGTCAACGATAGCGCGGTTCGGGTCGGCGTCGTCCAGGGCGAATACCACTGGCACAAGCACGATATCGACGACGAGTTCTTCTTCGTCGTCGAAGGGGAGCTGCTGGTCGACCTAGAGGACCGGACGTTTACGCTGAGCCCGGGTCAGGGAATCACCGTGCCGCACGGCGTGGTCCACCGCACGCGCGCGCCCAAGCGCACGATCATGTTGATGGTCGAAACTGCCGCGATCATCCCAACCGGGGACTGACAACCGTCAACTGTAAACTGACAACTCAGTAGTGCCAGTCCACGTTGTGCGCCTGCTTCGCATGCGCCTCGATGAACTCGCGCCGGGGTTCGACCTTCTCGCCCATCAGCCGGGTGAACATCATTTCCACCTCGGCCTCATACTGCGGGTCGAGCTCGACCCGTAGCAGCTTGCGGTTCGCCGGGTTCATCGTCGTCTCCTCGAGCTGCTCGGCGTTCATCTCGCCGAGACCCTTGAACCGGGTGACCGAGTAATCCTTCTTCTTGAGGCCGGCGATGATTTCGTCCCGCTCCTTCTCCGACATCGCGTAGTGGCGCTCGCTGCTGCCCACCTTCACCACGAACAGCGGCGGCTGGGCCAGGTAGACGTAGCCCTGGGCGACCAGCGGCTTCATGTACCGGTAGAAGAACGTCAGCAGCAGCGTCCGGATGTGCTCGCCGTCCACGTCCGCGTCCGTCATGATCACGATCTTGTGGTAGCGGAGCTTGGTCAAGTCGAACTCGATATCCCGCTCGCGATTGTCGCCCCGCTTGGACTTTCCTTTGCCGTTCCCGTCCACCGGCTCGATCTCCATCACCGTGTCCGTGAACTCGAGCGCCGACTGGTCGGCTTCGCTGTCCACGGTCGGGCCGCGCCCCAATGTCAGATCGAAGCCCGCGCCGAGCGCCGCGATCAGGGACTTGATCTCTTCGTTGTCCAGCGCCTTGTCCAGGCGCGCGCGCTCCACGTTGAGGATCTTGCCGCGCAAGGGAAGCACCGCCTGGGTGTTCCGGTCCCGGGCGCCCTTGGCCGAGCCGCCCGCCGAGTCGCCCTCCACCAGGAACAGCTCGCAGATGCTCGGGTCCTTGCTCTGGCAGTCGGTGAGCTTGCCCGGCAGCCCGAACGTGTCCATGCTGTTGCTGCGCCGGATGCTCTCCGCCGCCTTGCGCGCCGCCTCGCGGGCGCGCTGGGCGATGACCGCCTTATCCACGATCCGCTTGGCGATGGCCGGGTTCTCCTCGAAGAACGTGTTGAGCCCGTCGCCGACCAGCGAGTTGGTGAGCCCCTGCACCTCCGGCGTCACCAGCTTCACCTTGTCCTGCGAGTTGTAGGAGGGGTTCTCCAGCCGAAGGCTGATGACCGCCGTGAGCCCGTCGCTCACGTCGTCGGAGGTGAAGTTGTTGTCCTTCTCCTTGAGCAGGTTCATCCGGCGCGCGTAGGCGTTGATCACGCGGGTGACGGCGGTGTTGAAGCCGGAAACGTGGGTGCCGCCGTCCGGGTTGTGGATGTTGTTGCTGAAGGCGAGGATCGTCGTGTTGTAGCCGTCGTGGTACTGCAGCGCGACCTCGATCTCGGTCCCTTCCTTCTGCCGCTTGAAGTAGATGACGTTGTTGAGCGCGTCTCGGCCGACGTTAAGGTCCTCGACGAGCTGCGGCAGTCCGCGGCTGTAGTGGAACACCTCCGAGCTCTCGGGGTCGAGGTCGTTGATGAACTCGAACCGCACGGTCGGGTTGAGGTAGGCAAGCTCCCGCATCCGGGTCTTGAAGATCTGGACGTCGTACTCGGTCTCGGTCAAAACCGAGTCGTCCGCCAGCCAGCAAATGCTGGTGCCGGTGCTACCCGCGAGCTTGGAAAAGATGAGGCTCCGCTCTTCCGGTTCGGTGCCCTCATAGCCGGGCTTCTGCTCGGGCACGTTGTGCACGGGGGCGCACGGAATGCCCTTCTCGTAGCGCTGCTGCCAAAGCTTGCCGTCGCGCCGCACCGTGGCCACCAGCCACTTGGAGAGCGCGTTGGTGCACGAAACGCCGACGCCGTGGAGGCCGCCCGCGGTTTTGTAGCCGCCGCCGCCGAACTTTCCGCCCGCGTGCAGC
>DATGIR010000425.1:0-14863 GCA_035295605.1 Fimbriimonadaceae bacterium
ACCGATGTCGGCCTCATCGTTCACGAGATGACGCACGTGGTGCAGAACTACAAGCACTACAACGACACGGACGCGCCGGGATGGCTGGTGGAAGGCATCGCCGACTACGTGAGGTGGTTCTTCTACGAGGAGCTGAGCAACCGAAGGCACATCACGCAGAAGGATGCGAACGCACGTGGAAGCTACCAGACGACGGCCGCGTTCCTGTTTTGGGTCTCGAGCAAGTACGGCTCGGACCTGGTGCCGAAGCTGAATGGGGCCCTTCAGGCGAACACGTACCACGAGCCCCTATTCAAGGACCTGACCGGCAAAACCTTCGACGAGCTGGCGGCGGAGTGGAAGGCGAGCCTCCCGCCGTCGCCGACGCCCGGCGCGTCCTAGGAAGCGCGCCGGGACTCGGACGACGGAGCGGCCGTCGACTACGCACGGCTCTCCAAGAACTCCACGACCCTTTCACGCCCCTTTGCCTTCGCCACATCGAGGGGCGTGTCCCCGCGGGCATCGGTCGCCGCCGGATCGGCGCCGGCTTCAAGCAGCCGCCGCGCGCATTCGAGCTCTTGATTCGGCTGCCGCGCCATCATGTGTAGCGGCGTGTAGCCCTCGAATTCACCGGCCATCAGGTTGCGGGACATCGGATTTGCCCCGCGTTCCAGAAGGAGCTTGACGCACGCGGGTGCGTGCTCGGCTGCCCAGTGAAGCGGTTTGCCGCCGTATAACCCGATCTCGTCGGCCTCGATGAGCGCGCCGCTGTCTAGCAGAAAGCGCACCACCTCGACGTGCCCGTTGTGGGCGGGCCAATGAAGCACGGTTTCGCCGATGCATCCCCGCCGGTAGACCGCCAGTGGGTCGCGCTCGACCTGCATCATCACCCGGTCGAGGAGCCCGAGCCGAGCCGCCAATACAATGTCGATCCCGCAGCCGAAGGTCGGCGGCAAGTTGCCGCGGTCGCCTCTGACCGACGCCTCCAGAAGGAACTCGCCAACCTCCGGGTGTCCATCGGAAAAGGCGTTGAACACGGGCGGATAGTCGCCTTGGTTGACCGCGTAGATCTCGGCTCCCGCTTCCACGAGCGCCTTGGCCGGCTCCAGCCTGCCGTGCTGGGCCGCCACGTTAAGCGGGTACTCCCAGCCCCAGCGCCCCTTGCGCCACACGCCGGCCAACTCGGGATCGGACTGAATCAGCTCGATCGCCGCTGCGTCGTCGCCCTTTTCGAGCGCCTCGAACAGCCGCGCGCTTGGCGGCTTGGCAGTTGAAACCCGGCCCGGCTCGAGCACCCGGACGAGTCCCCCCCAGCTCTCAAAGCCGCGCTCTCGAGCAAGTACGAGTTGAGCCTGGGCGAGCTTGAACGCTTCGCCAGACTTGAAATAGGGAAGGACGCGGGAAAGCGCGCCTTGATCGCCTGCGCGCACCGCGCGCACTAACTCTTTGGCCTGGATCCTAAGCTGCCTTAGGTCCGGCCGGTCAGCCGTCGAACTCATATGGAACCTCCGTGGACAATCGGCCTGCGATCCGCGCTCAGGCGCCAACAAAGGTTCGGATGAGATTTCAAGGCTAAGGTGGACTCGGTCCTTTCCGCGGATCCGGATGCGCCCTCTCGCGCACCCGAAGTGTAACACACACCTCGCGCCTGGGCACGAAGCAGCCGGTCACAATGTAGAAGGAAATAGGATGGACACGGCTCTGGCGACCGAGAGCGAGGAAGTCCGCAAAGAAGCGAGTGCGGAGGGGCCGATCGTCTTTTACGACGGCGACTGCGGCCTATGCGCCCGGTCGGTTCAGTTCGTCCTAAAGCGAGACAAGGAGAGCCGCTTCCGCTTTGCCCCGCTTCAGGGCGCTACCGCCGAGCGACTCATCGGGCCCCCCCAAGGGAAGCCGGAAGCTTGGACGTTTACGTTGCTCGACGAGAGCGGCGTTTACGATCGCTCGACGGGCGCCCTGAAGATTCTCCAGCATCTCAAGTGGGGCGCTTTTCTCCCCGCGCTGGGGTTGCTTATTCCGCGTCCCCTGAGGGATCTCGTCTATCGCGGAATCGCTCGCGTCCGATATCGGATTTGGGGCCGCGCGAACAGTTGCCTTTTGCCCACCAAGGCCCAGATGTCGCGCTTCATGCCGTGACGTCGGCCCGGGCTTTCGGACGTCCGACCCAGCGGTAGACTCCCACCCATGTCCGCCACTACCGTCAGCCTCGACGAGCTGTGCATAAACACGATTCGCGGTCTCACGCTCGACGCGGTCGGCGCCGCCAACAGCGGCCACCCCGGACTCCCCATGGGCGCCGGGCCGATGGCCTATCAGCTCTGGACGAAGCATCTCAAGCACAACCCGAAGGACCCGCACTGGTTCGACCGGGATCGGTTTGTCTTGAGCGCCGGCCACGGCTCGATGCTCCTCTACTCGCTTCTCCACTTGACCGGGTACGACGTTTCGCTGGACGACCTCAAAGCTTTCCGCCAGATCCACAGTCGGACGCCCGGCCACCCCGAGAACGTGCTGACTCCGGGAGTCGAGGTGACAACCGGACCGCTCGGCCAAGGTTTTGCGCACGCGGTTGGGCTCGCCATCGCTGAAGCGTTTTTGGCTGCCACCTACAACCGGCCGAACTACGACATCGTCGACCACTTCACGTACGGGATCTGCTCGGACGGAGACCTTATGGAGGGGGTGAGCAACGAAGCCGCGTCGATCGCGGGCCACCTCCGCCTTGGCAAGCTGATCTTCCTTTACGACGACAACGGGATCACCATCGACGGAACCACCCAGATTGCCTTCACGGAGGACGTCGGCGCCCGGTTTGAAGCGCTTGGCTGGCACGTGCAGCGAATCGATGGTATGGACATCGAGGCCGTCGAGGTTGCGCTCCAAGCCGCGAAGGCGGAGACGAGGCGGCCTAGCCTCATCAAGGCGCGAACCGTCATCGGCTACGGCAGCCCCAGCCTCCAGGGCACCAGCAAGATCCACTCGAACGCATTGAAGCCGGAAGAGCTCCAGGCGACCAAAGAGCGGCTCGGCATTCCGCTCGACCCTACGTTCTACATTCCGGAAGACGCCCTACATCACTTCCGGACCGCGCTGGAGCAAGGCGCGCGTGCCCAGGGCCAGTGGAACCAAACGCTCAACAACTACTGCGAAGAGTTTCCAAAGGAGGCCGCCGAGCTCAAGGCAGCGATTAAGGGTGATCTCGGATCCGCGTGGATCGATGCGCTGCCCAAGTGCACCGAGAAGATCGCCACCCGCAAGGCGAGCGAGGGCGTAATCGCCGCGATCGCTCCGTTCCTACCCACTCTCATCGGGGGCAGCGCTGATCTCAACGAGAGCAACCTCGTGGAACAGAAGGGGCGGTACTCGTTCCAGCCCGATTCGTACGCCGGCAAGAACCTGCACTTCGGGATCCGCGAGTTCGGCATGGCGGCGGCGGTGAACGGGATCACGCTGCACGGAGCCACTCGCGGCTACGGCGCCAGCTTCATGGTCTTCACCGACTATGCCCGCCCAGCGCTCCGGTTGGCGGCGATCCAGGATGCGCCGTCGATCTTTGTGTTCACGCACGACTCCATCGGCGTCGGAGAGGATGGGCCGACCCACGAACCGATCGAGCACCTGACGTCGCTTCGCGCGATCCCTAATTTCAATCTCTTCCGTCCTGCGGACGGCAACGAGACCGCGGTGGCGTGGAAGGTGGCTCTCGAGTCCAAGACCACGCCGACGTTGTTGGCGCTCACTCGCCAGGGCGTCCCGCCTCTTACACCGGACAACATCGCCGACCATCCTGCCCATAAGGGGGCTTACATCCTCGCAGAGGCGAGCGGAGGCAAACCGGCGGTGACCCTGGTCGGGACCGGCAGCGAGCTTCAGCATTGTGTATCCGCCCGCGACATCCTCCAGGCGGACGGGGTGCCGACCCGCGTGGTGAGCTTTCCGAGTTGGTTCTTGTTCGAAGAGCAGCCGGCGGCGTACCGGAATCAGGTCATCGATCGCTCGATCCCAACGGTATCGGTGGAGGCGGGTTCGACCCTGGCATGGCCGCGCTACGCCGATGCGCACGTCGGTATCGACCGCTTCGGGCTTTCGGGCAACGGCGACGCGGTGATGAAGGAGTTCGGCTTCACGGCCGACAACGTGGTGACGACGGCACGGAAGCTGTTGGAGGAGCGAAAGCGCCGAACTTAGAGCCAGAGGCCAGCGGTGAGGTGCGCGCGATGCGGTGACGCCGGATCCAGAGCGGTCGGTCGCCGCCCGGGAGACCCTTTCGCGGATAGCCGAGTTCGGCGGCGTTGAGTTAGGGCGGCTCCTTGCGCTCGATCTGGAAGGCCAACCCGAAGCCGAGCGGTCTCTCCTCAACTTCGAGCGCTGGCTGCACGCCACTTCGTCGCCGGCTCTCCAGCTGGAAAATGCCCTTTCCGGGAGGGATGCCCTCGGTCGCTTACTAACCCTTCTGGGTGCTTCCCAAGCCGTCGCCGACGTCCTCATTCAAAACCCGGAGCTTGCCCATCTCGTCCTCGAGCCGGACGGGCGCGAGCCGGATACGGATGCCATCGCGGCCGAGGGGCGCACGATGATTTCCGGCGCCACGAGCTACTCCCACGCGCTCGACCGAATTCGGTTCTTGAAGCAGCGTTGGATGCTTCCGATCGTCGTCAACGACGTGTTTGAGAGCTGGCCCCAGGAGACGGTCTGGCGAGCACTCTCAGAACTGGCGGGTGTGATCATCCGGTTGGGGCTCGAGGTTGTCGGGGCGAACCAGGAGACCGACCCGGGCAGCCTCGTGGTCGTCGCGTTCGGAAAGCTCGGGGGCGGCGAGCTGAACTATAGCAGCGATATCGACCTCGTTTACGTCGTCGCCGACGGGCTCGACGAAGCGGTCGAGCGCAAGCTCGCCAAGTTCGCCGAGGTTTTGGGCCGCGCACTCAGCGACCGGTCGGGGCGGGGAAGCCTGTACCGGGTCGATCTACGCTTGCGACCCTACGGCGCGGCCGGCCCGCTCACCCAGTCGATGGCGGCGATCGAGGCGTACTACGAGCGATACGCCGAACCATGGGAGGTTCAGGCGCTGCTCCGATCCCGGGTCATCTGCGGTTCCGAGGAGCTGACCACGCGCTGGGAGGTGCTCCGAGAAGCCACGTGCTTCAAAGCCAAGCTTGGCGAGCCGGCACTTGAGGCGATGCTTTCGATGCGCGGAAGGATCGAGGAGAACGCGCATGAAGGGGACTTGAAGCGCGGCAGCGGCGGCATTCGCGACGTTGAGTTCCTGGTTCAGATTCTCCAGTTGCTCCACGGCTCTTCCACCTCCGATCTTCGCGTTCGCGGCACCTTGGACGCCATCCGCTCGCTGGACCGTCACGATATCCTCAACCACGCCGTATGCCAGAACCTGGCGAACGGATACGAGTTTCTTCGCCGGCTGGAGCATCGCTGCCAGCTTCTTGGGGACCAGCAGACCCATGAGCTGCCAACCGATCCGGCCGCCCTGGCAACCGTGGCCCGACTCATGGGGTGCCACGATGCGAGCGAACTTCATGGCAAGCTTCAGGAGCATCGGCGTACACTCGAAGCCTTGTACACCGGCTTCCTGCAACAGGGCGAGGCTGCCGTCGACGGGGGAAGTGCACGAAGTTCGCTCAGCCATAGGCTGGGGCCGGCCGGCCTCGCCTGGTTCGATTCCTTCGCCCTGAGCGATGAGTTCTACGATTCGCTCGCCGGAAACGGCGAAAGCCTCGAGCGGGTCGAACGGATTCTTCACCTTGCCCCGGCGCTTGTCCATCGCTTCAAGCGCTCGACCCCTCTCACTGAGCTATTGGTGAGCGGCGAGCTTGAGGAAGACTTCCGCGTCGCCAAGGGCATCGATGCCCTATCCTTGGACTTCCCAATCGACCGGTTGGCCGAGGTCTATACTGCCTCCCACACCAAGGCGGTGGCGAAATGGGTGCTGAGTCCAGAGTCGGATCTCGGAGTGACCCTCACCGGACTCGCCGATGCCCTGGTTCGCCACGTGTGCCGGCGGCTCTACGTGGCCGCCGACGTCCTCGCGCTCGGTAGCTACGCGCGGCACGAAACCGCGCCGGAGAGCGACCTCGATGTCGTCTGCCTGGTCGCCGATCCGGCCTCGCAACCTGCGGCCGAAGCCGCGATTCAGGGACTTCTCTCCCTCTTGGGAAGGCTGCGAAGAATGGATGCGCCGGTGGAGGTCGACCTACGGCTTCGCCCAGACGGCGGCAAGGGGTTGCTGGCTCGCTCCTACTCGGCCCTCAAAGCGTACGATCTCGAGGGGATGGAACTGTGGGAGCGTTTCGCGCTTGGGCAAGCTCGCCTGGTAGTCGGTTCGACCCGCGCGGCGGAGGTTGTAGCCGACGCCGCGTACGGCCTCCCCCTCACGCCGGAGCGCATCGCCGAACTCGTCGCCATGAAGCGGCGGGTGGAGACCGAGCGGGTCAAGCCGCAGCACAAGTATCGCGACGTCAAACTAGGGCGCGGAGGGCTCGGCGATATCGAGTGGTTCGTACATCTTCACGAGATGCGTTTTCAGACCGCCCTCGCGGTCGGGACCGTCATCGATATGCCGGAGCGAATTCGTGCCCTCGGTCGGGCGGCGCTGATCAATGCGGTAGAAGCCGAGGAACTCCTTGAAGCTCGAGAACACCTCTTACGAACGCGCATCTGGCTCGGCCTGCAAGGAATTGAGGGAGCGATCGTGCCCGAGAACCCCGACAAGTTGAGCCGACTCGCCGATGCGATGGGGTTCGACGACGGCAATGCGTTCCTCGCCCGCCATGAATCGATCGTCTCTCGCGTTCGCGAAATCTATGAAGACGGCCTAGCGAGGCTCCGCGCGTGACCGCCACCGGCGTCCTTCTCATCTTCGGGGCCTATATCCTGGGCGGCATCCCGTTGGGCGTCATCGTGGCGCGCGCCCACGGGATCGATATATTCAAGGTTGGTAGCGGAAACATTGGCGCAACCAACGTGTATCGAGCGGTTGGCGGTCGATGGGCGGGGATCGTGTTTGCCGGCGATATCGCGAAGGGCCTGATCCCGACGCTCCTTGCGCGCACCCTCTTTCCAACCCAGGAGGCGTATTGGGTCGCCGGAGGCGCTTCGGCGACGCTCGGCCACTGCTTCTCTCCGTTTCTTCGCTTTCGCGGCGGAAAGGGGGTTGCCTGCTTGCTGGGCATGGTCCTCGGGATTTCGGTGGTCGACACCGCCTGGGCGTTTGGCACGTTCCTCGTCATCCTGGCCCTCACGCGGTACGTCTCTCTCGGCAGCCTGATAGGGGTGCCGACGGCGGCCGTCGTCGCGTTTGTCCGGCACGAGAACCCCGTGATTATCGGGACCTTCGCTGCCGCCGCGCTTCTAACCGTGCTGCTTCACCGTAAGAACATCAAGCGGCTGCTCGATGGCACCGAATCCAAGTTCGGGAAATCGAAGCCCAAGGATCCGCCTGATGAGGAAGGCGGGACGGATTCGGATGAACCAAAATCTCCGCAGTGAACCTCCGCCCGGCGAGTCCGGGACTATCATGTAAGCACCGACGGGCTACGGAATCCGAACCAGCTTCAAAGGCTACTGACCGATGGGTATCAAAGAGCGGCTCTTCGACCACCCCTCCGCGTTCTTTGCGGGGTGCTTCGTTTGGGCCTTCCTCGCGATCTGGATCTACTCCCTCATCGTCTGGAGCATCCAGGGCGATGTCGAGTTCCCGGTCGCGATCGTCGGTTGCGCCGTAGCGATCGCCCTCGGCTACCTCACGATGAATCCGCCTCGGCAGGATTTCGCGCCTTGGATTGCGATGGCGACGGCGGCGCCGGTGGTGGCCTATCCCTTTGTTTCGGCCGGCCTTCGCCGGCGAGCGCTCGTTCAGATTGACGTCGAGGACGTAGCCAGGGCCTACGATGCCCTTGGGCATCAGCCGCAAAACCCGGCGCTGAAGTTCCGCTTGGCCAAAGCCTTGTACAACCGCGGCATGGTTCACGCCGCATTGGCGATTGCCGAGCCAGCGCTCAAGGAACTCCCGCGGCGGCACTACATGGACGAGTGGCGAATGGTGATCGGCTGGCGAAGCCACGCGGACCGAAAGGTTCCAACCACCTTCGCGTGCCTTCAGTGCGGCTATCACAACCGCCCCGGCGTCGTGTTTTGCCAGGGGTGCGGCGGACGACTCTTCCTGCCTCATGCAGAAGGGAAGTGGGTCGGCAAGACGACGATGCAGAAGCTGTTGGTCGTCTGGTTCGGCCTCATGTTGCTCGCGTTTGGGATTCCGGCCGCGACCATGGCACTTGAACCGATCGCGGCGATGATCGTGATCGCCCTGATGCTGGGCCTTGCCGGCTTCGGCGGCTTTACCGTGTTCCGCCAAGCAGAGCACACCGCGTGAAGCGGCTCGACCGGTACGTCATCCGCGAGCTCCTCGTCCCGTTCCTCATCGGGACCCTCGCCGTCGTGCTGATGTTCGACATCAACATGGTGATGGCGTACACCAAGCAGTTCGACATCAGCAACATCCCCAAGCTGGCGCTCTTCCAGATGATCCTTTACAAGACGCCTTACTGGATGAACATGACCCTGCCCGTCGGGATGTCGCTCGGCGCGTCGCTGGCGATGTCGAGGCTTGCCCGGGAGAGCGAGCTCACTGCGATGCGGACCGCCGGCGCGCGGGTGCTTCGGGTGATCGCCCCGATTGCGGCGTTCGGCGTTCTCGTCGCGATCGGGGACTACCTGATGGTCGAGAAGGTGATGCCCGGCGCCGAGCGCAAGTTCACCAGCCTCGAACAGAAGTTCGGGCTGCTCGTGGTGATGCCGAATCTGAGCGAGAACACGATCGTCCGGCTCCCGAACATGCAGGTGTCGATAGGCCATGCCCAGCGTACCGGCGAGGGATCGATGGACCTGAGGGATATCGTGGTGTTCGATCGAACCTCCAATCAGGGAGTACAGATCATCCGATCCGACCACGGATCCTACAACCAGGGCGAGTGGGTGTTGCAGGGCGCGGACATCTGGTGGCTGGCGCCGGGCGAAGCTACCGCGATGTACACGATGGAAACGGCGAGGCTTCACTACAAGGTCTCCATTGCCGACCTTCTGATGCCGCCGGGACCCGAGCAACAGACCGCCGCTCAGATTCGTGAGTCGATCGCCAACGCTCAGCGGATGCACCTCGCCAGTCGGGAACTCGAGATCCAGTATCAGATTCGCTTTAGCGTGCCCGCGTCCTGCATTCTCTTCGCGCTCGTCGCGCCCGCGCTCGCCATCATGTTTGCCCGAAGCGGATTTGCCGGCGTCCTGCTAAGCATCTTTCTCGTGTTCCTCTACTACAACGTCTTCGTCTTCACGACCGAGATCCTCGGCAAGAACTCCCACATCTCCCCCGTCCTCGCCGCTTGGTCGCCGAACCTGCTCTTTGCCATCCTCGGCCTGTTCGCTATTAGGAGGCTCGAGTAATCCATGCGGCGCGCCGCCGCCGCGGTCGCGTGCCTGTGCGTAACCGGATCCGCGTCGGCGCAGTTCTCCGGGTCGCTCGGAAGCACGTTTCGCACCCTGCGCTACTACGGCCTTTTCCCGCTTCCCCCGTCGACGACCAATCCGCTCGACGCCAGGGGGTTCAACCCCAACCTTCCGGAGAAGAACCCTCCGGCCCCGCCGGAACCGGACAACTCGGGATACATCACCCTCGATGCCAAGCCGGGAGGCACAACGACGCACAAGGGCGGGATGGTCCATGCGGAGGGCGGGTTCACCGCCGAGTACAAGGGTTACCGGATGGAGGGGGACGTCCTCGACGGCAACACAGCCAGCGACGTCTATATCATCAGCGGCAACGCGACACTCACGGGCCCGGATGCGGTCGTCACCGCTCGCCGGATCGTGGTCGACTACCGGAGCCGGACTTACGAGGCGTACGACGGAGAAAGCGAGCTCCGCCCGGCACTGGTTGGCGGGATCCTGCAAACAGACGTTTATGCGAAAGGCGCGCGGGGAACCGGAACCGAGTTAGAACAGTTCCTGTACAACGGCCTGATCACGACCTGCAACTACCCGGAGCCCCACTACTCGCTCGCATCCCGCTTCACCGACCTGCGCTTTCGCCGCCGGATCATCTTCCGCGACCTGAGCGTCTGGGTCCTGGGCCACCACCTCTTCAGCCTGCCGTACCTGTCGGTGCCGCTGGACAACCGGCGCTACAACAACCTTCCGGTCGTTGGGCATGACTCCTACGAGGGGTATTTCATCAAGACCAACTACGGGATCCCATTGAAGGGGGATCGCGCCTTGTACACCCGGCTCGACTACATGACGAAGCTTGGGGTTGGGGCGGGGATCGACTACTCGAACACGCGGGTAGGTGGGTCAAGTCCATACAACTCCAAGCTCACAGTGTACGGAGTGACCGGTCCCGGGATGCTGGACATAACCCAGTCCCACGACCAGACGTTCAAGTGGGGAAAGCTGCAGATGCAGAACACGCTCACCTCGCACGACTATTTGAGTGCCCCGGACAGCACCCTTCTAAACAGCCGAATTGGGTTGATCTTGAACCAACATTACGGCTCGACCGGGCTAACCTACAACCGCTCGAGCAATCATGGGCCGGGCTTCTCGTCGCTTAACCAGACACTTGGGTTCAGCAACAATGAGAGCTTTGGCTCCTCCTTCAAGGAGTCGACGCAGGTCACCTATACCGATAGCACGAACAATTTTTCAAACGGTTTGACAAACTCCTCGATCGATCGCAAGCAGATCGATATCAACTTTGAGGCCGACGAAGACTTGAGGAAGGCTACGACCTCGTTTCAG
Source organism: Fimbriimonadaceae bacterium (assembly GCA_035295605.1). Classification (GTDB taxonomy): domain Bacteria; phylum Armatimonadota; class Fimbriimonadia; order Fimbriimonadales; family Fimbriimonadaceae; genus DAIDHV01. Next base: position 10,786 of record DATGIR010000425.1, read on the forward strand.
GTTCAGAAGACGGTCCCGATCGGACAGGTCACCAACTTCGTCGGCGGCACCGACCGCACCCCGGTGCTTACGCTGGCGTCAGATAGCGGGCGGCTCTTTGGGCAGGGTTTTGGGCGTTCCTTCCCGATGAAGGCGGCCGCCTCGATCGGTCAGTTCGGCGATCCTCAGTCAGGCGCCGACATCACGCGCGACCGGTTCGATTGGAGCTTCGACAAGGCGAGCGATCCGCAGAAGCGAACCTCGGTTGATATCCAGGGCGTCTTTGCCCAAAGCCTTTACTCCGACAACACCGCCCAGTACGTCGTCGGCACCAACGACACGCTCTCCTACCGGCTGGGTCGCGACACCTCGCTCAACTTCCGCTACAACTATCTCCGACCAGAGGGCTTCACGCCGCTCGGAATCGACCAGACTGGGAAGTCGAACCTCCTCTCCGAGGATCTCAGCGTGCGCCCGTTGCGCCCGTTGCTCATTGGCGCCCAGAGCAGCTACGACTTCGTGCAGCGCTCGCAAGGTTCGGTCGGCTGGTCTCCAGTCGGGCTCCGCATGGAGGCGAGCCCTTACGACTACCTGCTCGTCCGCACCTTGGCAACCTATGATCCCTTCTACAAGGGGGTCGCCAACTACCGGATGGACGCGACGTATAAACCCGGCGCGACGCTGGTCGGCCTCGGCGCACGGTTCGACAACACGCGCCACACCTGGGCCGAAGTCGACGTATTCGTGGGAAGCCTTACTTGGGGCCGAATCAAAGCCGATTTCCGGGCATCCTATAACGGCTATTCGAAGCAATTCAACAGCATTCAGTCGTCGCTAGTCTATGACCTTCACTGTGCCGAAGCGGTCGCGCAAATCGTCTCAAATCCGGTCGGATTCCAAAGCGGCACATCGTTCTACTTCTTCATTAGATTGAAGGGCCTGCCGTTCGATACAAACTTCGGGAGCGGCACTCGAGGGCAGCCGTTCGGGTATGGAACCGGATTAGGGTATTAAGGTCGTAGGGCTAGGAGGAGGCGCTGGCGTAGTGCCGAGTCGCATATTTCCAAAACATCCGGCTGGCCAACAACGAGCCGATGCCCCACACCGCACCGAGCAGCACCAAGGAGCCGTCGACCCCAAGAATCAGCATCTTTGCCGGCAAGGTGGCGAAGAACGCGAGCGGCAGGAAATAGAGGAAGAACCGCTGAACGACGATCGGGTAGACATCGACGGGGGTTCGCGAAACGCTTGCTGCCGTTTCGGTGAGTACCCAGAGGTTGTCGACGCGCACTAGCCAGATTGCCAGCGTCATGAGACTGATGCTCAAGCTGTAGAACATCGCGAGCGCGGCCACGACCAGCCCAAACCAGGCCAGCCACTGACCTAGCGCGGGGTGCACCCCGGCTGCATGCAGTCCGTAGGCCAGGAGTGCGATCCCGAAGCAAAGCGGGCCGAGCTGGTCGAAGTTCACCCTCCTCGTTGAGACCCACATTTGTGCATCGACCGGCTTGGTTACCACGAAGTCGAGCGTCCCTTGACGGACCTGTTGGGGAATCTCCATGAGTGAGAAGAAGAGTCCCGAGGAGAGGCTCGTCAAGATCGCGGCAGTGCCCGTGAGGACGAGGGCGGTCGGCTGCGACCAGCCGGCGATCGACTTCGTGTTGGCGAACACAACGAGCACGATCGCGACCGCGAAGCCGATCCACATGACGTTTTGAACCATCTTGGCGAAGAAGTTGGCGCGGAACTCAAGTTCGCGGTTGAACGAGGAGACGACGAACATTCGGTAGATCCGAAGATGCCGCCGCATGGCGCGAGGTTTACCCGTAATCCCGGTGCGTAACCTGAGCTAACATCGCTCACGGATGGACACGGCGCCGCTCGCTCCCGATGCCTTGATGAGCCTGCTTGGGGCGGTCGTGATGCTCCTCGTCAGCACTGGCCTTGCCGGGCTCGGACACTTTTGTTTCCAGCGCTGGACCGGCGCCCTGGATCCGGCGACCCGCATCGGCGTCTCTGGCCTCATCGGGCTCGGCGCGACGGGTACTGCCACGCTCTTCATCGGGATGATCCCGGGCGGCGCCGGGTTCGCCTGGGTGTTCATTCTGCTCGCGGCCCTCGCCGGTGCGATCCTCGGCCGCTCCCTCTTCGGCTCGCTCAAGGGCCTGACCAAGCCGGCCGGCGCCGAGTGGCTCGCGGTTGCGCTGCTCGGCTTGGCAATGCTGTTCGCCCTCATCGTGCTGCTTGCGCCGAGCACGGCCGCCGACTGGGATTCGATCGCGTATCACATGGCCTTACCGAAGGTGTATCTGGCTACCGGCCAGGTCGCCCGCGCGCGGTTTTCGAGCCATTCCGCGTTCCCTGAGGCGATCGAGCTCCTCTTCCTCCTTCCGCTCAAGTTCGGATGGCAGTCCGGGGCCAAGGCGATCCTCCTTAGCTACTCCGGTTTCGGGGCGATCTCGCTCTTTGGCCTTGCGCGCGAGCGGTATGGGCGCGCGGCAGGTTGGTGGGCGGCGTGCGCTTTCGCGGGAACGCCGGTCGTGCTGTGGGAGAGCGCCAGCGCCTACGTCGACGCAGCCCACGGGCTCTTCGCCGGCCTTGCGGTGATCTTCGCCCTTCGCTCGGCGCTCGAGAAGCGCGCAGACTGGGTTCTCGCCGGCATCTTGCTCGGCCTGGCGTGCGGCACTAAGTACACCGGCCTGCAGACCGCCGGAGTCCTCATCCTCCTCCTTCTCATCCTGGCCGCCCTGAAGCGCATCGAAGCGGGATGGAAGGCGATCGGCGTGGTCGCCGGCCTCGCGTTGGTCGTGGGCGGGCCGTGGTACGTAAAGAACATCGTCACCACCGGCAATCCGGTTTACCCATTCCTGTTCGAGCGCTTCGGTGGGGTCGACTGGGATCAGAAGCGCTCGGACATCTATCGCGACGAGCAGCTCTCGTTCGGCGTCGGGGTGAGCTCGGCCCACAAGTCGTGGGACCAACTCGGGCACGCTATCTTCGGTCTCGCTTACCAGCCAGGCCGGTACGTGAACCCCCAGCAGACCGTCGGCGGCGGCAATCCGTTGGGCGCAGTGGGTCTGGCGGTGTTCTCCGGCTTGTTCTTCTGGGCCCTCGCCCGTCGTCCCGATCCCCTCGAAGGCGGCCTCCTGGCCTTCGCCGGGGTCAGCTTCGTTCTCTGGTTCGCCCTGAGCCAACAGAGCCGGTACGCCACGACCCTCGCCGTTCCTGCTTGTCTCATGCTCGGCGGGGCGGCCGTCAGCGGCGCCTTGGGTCGCTTGGCTGCCGCCCTCGCCGCCCTCCAGTCGGCGTACACGCTTTGGATCTACAAGTCGGATCTCGTCGATTTGTCGCTCCCAGTTGCGATCGGAAAGGTCTCGCCGGCGGATTACCTCCACGCCAACCTGCCTTTCTCGGAGGCTTGCGAGACCATCAACGGCTTACCAGCCGACTCGAAAGTCGCACTATACGATCAGGTTTTCGGCTATTACTTGGACCGATCCTACTTCTGGGCCAATCCGGGTCACAGTTCGATGATTCCGTACGACTCGATGCGGAGCGGCATCGACTTGGCCGCCGATCTGCGAAGGCTGGGGTTCACCCACATTTACGTGGAGTTTCCCGCGGGAGAGCCCACGAATCCGGCGTTCGCGGCTGCTCTAGAACAGGGGATCGGACACGTGCCGCTCTCCCTCGACCTGGATCAAAAGTGGCGCCGGGATTGGACGGCGGCGTGGAAGGTCTATCTCATCGAGGCTGTTTCGCGGGGAGACGCGGTCCCCGTCCAAGGCTTCCGACGCGGGAGGCTCTATCAACTTGCGTCTCGCTAGACAGCGCGTTGCGCCCCGGGCCTCAGCCACCGGCCTTCAGCGTAGAGCCGCGAGTCCTCTCCGAACGTGCTGGTAACCTTTCTGCCCGCCGATGGCGACTGAAACCTACTTCGAGAAGCGGCGCGGCGTCAGCCGGGTGGAGGTCCGAGACGGCTTTGCCCAGGTTCACGCATCCCGCATCGCTCAGCCCCTGATGGAGGGCCGGCTTTCGGTGCTCCAGTGCGTCGCCGACGCCAAGGTGAGCATCGACTTCCTGAAGCTGACCCCGAGCG
>DATGIR010000426.1:0-24257 GCA_035295605.1 Fimbriimonadaceae bacterium
CCTCGGCCCGCAATCGACGGAGCGGTGGTCGCGCTCCCGGATGGACGCTGTTTGACAGCAGGATCACGTAGGTTTGGCTGCCGGGATCGATCCACAACGACGTGCCGGTAAAGCCGGTGTGACCGTATGAGCCGACCGGGAATAGCTCGCCCCGGCAGCTCGAATAGGGCGAATCTATGTCCCATCCGAGGCCGCGCAGGATCGGTTGATCGATCGGTGTCTCCGGTTGCGTGAAAAGATCGATCGTCGCCGGACTCGCGATTCGCGTGCGACCCAACTTGCCCCGATTCAGCATCATCTGGGCGAACTTGGCAAGGTCGTCGCCGGTGGAGAAGAGGCCGGCGTGGCCCGCGATTCCCCCCATGTACCGGGCGGTTGGGTCGTGCACCACGCCCCGCAGAGGCAGCGCTTCACCCTTTAGGACCTCGGTCGGGGCGATGCGCGGAAACCACTCCTTCGGCGGTTGATACGCCGTCTCCCTCATGCCAAGCGGTTGGAACACTTCGTCGCGGGTGAACTCGGCGAGCGTCTTCCCACTCAGCCGGTGGACGATCTCGCCGAGGAGCTCGAAATTGATGTCGCTGTAGATATGCTGCCGTCCGGGCGCGCCGGCGGGCCGGAACGTGCAAGCGAGGTGAATCCCGGTCTCGTAGCCGCTCCAGGCGGGTACCAGGGGCACGTCCGGCTTGAGCCCGGAGAAGTGAGTCAACAGGTTCCGGATCGTGACATCGCTCTTGCCGGCCATAAACTCGGGGATGTACCGGGTCACCCGGTCGTTGAGGTCGAATTTGCCTTGCTCGTAGAGCCGCATGAGCGCGGTTGTGGTTGCTACGACCTTGGTGAGGGAGGCGCAGTCGAAGATCGTGTCGAGCGTCATCGGCTCGACCGCCGGAACCACCGCGCGGTCACCGTACGCCTTCCGGTGAACGACCCGCCCCCGGTGACCGACGATGAGCACGGCCCCCGGCAGCTCGCCTCGGGCGATGGCGCCCTTGACGGTTTCATCCAAAGCCCTGGATCCGGCAAAGTCCCGGGCGTCTACGGCGCTGGTCGACATCAACATCAAAGGAATCAGAAGGAGCCCCACCCCGTTCGATGCTACACGTTCGACGCGCTTCGACGCGGCTAGGAGGTGGGGCCTTACGGCCCAACGGGTTTTCTGCCCGCGTGTTTCGGTACTCCTTCGGAGTCATATCGACTGGTGAAATCATGAAGATTGAGCAGACCAACGACCTGCCTGAGTCGGATTCACGCCACCATGCGATGAACCTCTCGAAGGCGCTGAAGGACCTGGCCGATCACGCGCGGGACGACACCACCAAGGTCCAAGACGCCGGCGGGCGCGTGTTACTGGATACCACTGCCGAGACACTATCCGGATTGGCGGTCGCGCACGAGCATTTTGCCAGCGGCGGCGAGTCGAGCGCTATTGAGCGGTTGCGCCTAACCCGGCTAATGCGCGTCCTCGCAACCCGAGCTCCGGCGGCGACGATTCTGGTTCGATTCCTAGCCGGCGCGGTCTTCCTGAGCGAAGGCATCCAGAAGCTGATCTTCCCGATGGAGTTGGGCTTTGGGCGGTTCGCTCTCCTGGATCTGCCGTCGCCGGCCCTGATGGCGACGTTCGTCGGGTGGACGGAGATCGTTTGCGGGACGCTGCTCCTGGTCGGCTTTCTAACCCGCCTCGCGGCGATTCCGCTGACCGCCGATATCATCGTCGCCATTCAAAAGACCAAGGTGCCACTTCTGGCTCAGGAAGGGTTCTGGAAGACGGTTCATGAAGCGCGCACGGATTGGTGCATGCTTACCGCCTGCCTCTTTCTCTTGATCGTCGGCGCGGGATCGATCTCGATCGATCACCGCACGACGCGTGTGACCTAACTGGAGTCGCTTTGACCCGAACGGAGCTCGCAGAACCGCTGCGAATCCACGTTGCCGCCCGATAGCACGACTCCGACCCGCTTCCCCGCGAAGGGGGACGGGTCCGCGAATATCGCCGCGAGCGCCATCGCCCCGCTCGGCTCGACGACGATTTTCAGCCGCTCGAAGAGGAACCGCATCGTTGAGACGACGGTGGCATCGCTCGCCGTGACCACGCCGTCGAGGAGTCGGCGGTTGATCTCGAAGGTGAGCTCGCCGGGGATGGCGACTTGAAGGCCGTCCGCTATCGTCGCGGGAACAGGAATCCTGATTCGCTTGCCGGCCGCCAGCGACTGTTGGGTGTCGTTACCGGTTTCGGGCTCGGCGCCGAGCACGCTGATATTCGGCTTGATCGCCTTGGCGGCGGTCGCGCAGCCGGCGATGAGGCCGCCCCCGCTCACGGGAACCACCAGCACGTCCAAGTCGGGAACCGCGGCCAAGAGCTCCAGCGCCACCGTCCCGCCACCCGCCATCACGTCGGGGTGATCGTAGGGAGGAATCGTGACCGCCCCCCGCTCCTCGCTGAGCGCGCGTTGCAGCACGTCGCGATCCTCCTTGTACCGGTCGAAGCGAACGATCTCGGCGCCGTATCCGGCGGTCGCCGCCACCTTCATCTCGGGGGCGTCGATCGGCATCAGCACGGTGGAGCGAACCCCCAACAGCTTCGATGCCAGTGCCACGGCCTGGGCATGATTGCCGGAGGAAACCGCCACGATTCCGCGGTTTCGCTCGACCTCAGACAGCTTGGCGATCGCGTTGTAGGCGCCGCGAAACTTGAACGCGCCGACCCGCTGGAAGATCTCGGCCTTGAGGAACACGCGCGCGCCGAGCCGCTCGTCGAGCGTCCTCAACGTGAGGATCGGGGTCTCGTTGGCGACGCCGCGAAGTCGGGCTGCCGCTTCCTGGACGTCGGCGAGCGAGATGGGCATCGGACCATTATCGCCCCGAAGTAGGCTTAGCCGGAATGAAAGCCGCGGTACAGAGGCTGATCGCCAAGCACCCCGGCGTGCGGATCGCGATGGGCTACCACAACCTGGCCACCGCCGAGGAGGGGTTCCTCGAACCCGACGCGGTGTTCCACGCCGCCAGCACGATGAAGGTCGGGGTGATGGTGGAGATCTACCGACGTGCCGCCGCCGGACTTCTCGATCTCGATGGAAGCATCCTCGTTGGAAACCGGTTTGCAAGCCTCGTCGACGGAAGCGAGTTCAGCGTGGGAAAGGAGGACGACTCCGATCCCGAGCTGTACGACCACATCGGTTGCTCGGTCTCGATACGGGAGCTCGTCCGCCGGATGATCGTCCGAAGCAGCAACCTCGCCACCAACGAGTTGCTGCACGTGATCCCGGCGGCGGACGCCGACGCATTCATGTCGGAACTCGGGGCGCCTGGGCTTAGGATCCTGCGTGGCGTCGAGGACACCCGCGCCCACGAACAGGGCTTGAACAACACCGCGACCGCCCGAAGCCTCGTCACGCTCCTCACGAAACTCGCCCGGCGCGAGGTCGTCTCGCCCCAGGCTTCGGACGAAATGCTCGACACCCTTCGCGCCCAGGAGCACAACGATGCCATCCCTGCCGGCCTTCCGCCGGGAACGAGCGTCGCCCACAAGACGGGATGGAACAATCTTGCGTATCACGACGCCGCGATCGTCGAGTCCGAACCTCCGTTCGTCCTCGTGGTCCTGACATCGGGCTTCCCGGACGAACCGGCGGGTCCGACGTTTGTCGCCGAGGTAGCGCGAACCGTCTGGGAGCGACACCACCGGTGAATAATTTGTTCCGGCACAGCGTCGCGCGGAATGGATTCCCTGCGTATACTGGCCGCTGAGCCGGCCCCTGCTTGCACTGGCGGCCAGCTCCCTTCTTTTTGCCTGGCCCTAGCGCCAGGTCGGGATTGGACGTATGGCGAAGACTTCAACGTTGAAGCAGCGCGGTTTTGGGCAAACGTCCCGGCGGGACGCCTGGTGGGTGACGCCGGCCATCACCTTTGCCGTCCTGACCGGCTTCATCGTCTACTCCACCTGGGCCGCGCTGCAAAACGCCCACTACCGGACCGGGCCCTACCTCTCGCCCTTCTATTCGCCCGAGATATTCGGCTCGAGCGAAGCATTCTTCGGTCCGAAGCCGGGCTCGTGGCCGGCGTGGCTGCCCTTCTCACCGGCGCTGATTATCCTTCCGTTTCCCGCGCTCTTCCGATTCACCTGCTACTACTATCGCGGCGCCTACTACAAGGCTTTCTGGGCCGATCCGCCGGCATGCGCCGTGAGCGAGCCGCGCAAGGGCTACACGAGCGAGAACGGCTTCCCGCTCAAGATGCAGAACGTTCACCGCTACTTCATGTATGCGGCGGTCCTGCTTCTCATCTTCCTCTGGCACGACGTTTGGCACGCGCTCTGGTTCGACGGCAAGTTCGGACTCGGAATCGGCACCTTCGTGCTCCTCTTCAACTCGGTCATGCTCACGCTCTACACCTTCTCCTGCCATTCGCTGCGACACGCCATCGGCGGAGGCAAGAAGTGTTTGAGCGGACACCCGATCCAGAGCCGCTGCTACGGCTGCGTTTCGAACCTGAACGGGCGCCACATGCTCTTCGCGTGGATCAGCCTGTTCGGGGTGATGTTCGCCGACCTCTACGTCCGGCTCGTTTCGATGGGCGTCTGGTCCGACGTGAGGATCTTTTAGGTGTCGGAGCTGCGAACTCACGAGTACGACGTGCTCATCATCGGCGCCGGAGGCGCCGGCCTGCGAGCGGCGATCGAGGCCTCCGCGGCGGGGGTCACGGTCGGAGTGGTCTGCAAGTCGCTCCTTGGTAAGGCCCACACGGTCATGGCGGAAGGCGGGGTCGCCGCCGCGATCGGCAATGTCGATGAGCGCGACAACTGGCGCGTCCACTTCGCCGACACCATGCGGGGCGGGCAATACCTGAATAACCCTCGCATGGCGGAGCTTCACGCCAAGGAAGCCCCCGAGTGCGTCAACGAGCTCGAGCAATGGGGCGCCCTCTTCGACCGGACGAAGGAGGGGAAGATCCTCCAGCGCAACTTCGGCGGCCACCGCTACCCGCGGCTGGCTCACGTGGGCGACCGAACCGGCCTCGAGATGATCCGCACGCTCCAGGATCACGGCATCCACCAGGGAATCGACTTCCACATGGAGTGCACGGTGGTTCGGCTGCTCAAGGATGGCGACCGTGTGTGCGGCGCGTTCGGCTACTTCCGGGAACGGGGGCAGTTCGTCGTCTTCCGGGCGAAGGCGGTGGTCATCGCGACAGGTGGGATAGGCAAGGCCTATTCGATCACTAGCAACAGCTGGGAGTACACGGGCGACGGCCAGGCGCTCGCCCTCAACGCGGGGGCCGATCTCATCGACATGGAGTTCGTCCAGTTCCATCCCACCGGGATGATCTGGCCGCCGTCGGTTCGCGGGCTGCTCGTCACCGAGGGCGTTCGCGGCGAAGGCGGAATCCTCACCAACAGCGAGGGGCGCCGCTTCATGTTCGACGACATCCCCGAGAACTATCGCACCCAAACCGCGAAGGATCCGGACGAGGGCTGGCGGTACGTCACGGGCGATCGAAACGCGAACCGGCCACCCGAGCTCCTCACCCGCGACCACGTGGCCCGCTGCATCGTTCGGGAGGTCAAGGAGGGGCGGGGCTCACCCCACGGCGGGGTCTATTTGGACATCGCCTGGATCAAGGAGAAGATCCCCAATGCGGCCGAGCACATCAAAAAGAAGCTGCCCGGCATGTACCACCAGTTCAAGGAGTTGGCGGATATCGACATCACGGAGCAGCCGATGGAGATCGGTCCGACCACGCACTACGTGATGGGCGGGATCCGGGTCGACGCCGACTCGCAAATGTCGACGGTGCCGGGATTGTTCGCCGCCGGCGAAGCCGCCGCGGGACTGCACGGCGCCAACCGGCTGGGCGGCAACTCACTCTCCGACCTCCTCGTCTTCGGTCGGCGAGCCGGCCGCTATGCAGCTGAGTTCGCCCGCTCGGCGAAGCCGGCCACGGAGAAGCTCGACGAGCAGATCAAGGCAGCGTCCGAGTTCACCCTCGCGCCGTTCAACCGGCCCGATGGCGAGAACCCGTTCGCGATCCAGCGCCACCTCCAGGCGATGATGCAGGACCTGGTGGGCATCGTCCGGCAGGAGGACGAAATGCGGAAGGCGCTCGGACTTCTCGAGGAGCTCAACCACCGGCACGCCGGCGTGCATGTGGACGGGAACCGGGATTTCAACCCGGGCTGGCACACCGCGATGGACCTGTACAACCAGCTCGCCGTCAGCGAGGTGATCGCCCGCTCCGCGCTCACGCGCAAGGAGAGCCGGGGCGGCCACTTTCGGCTCGACTTTCCGGAGAAGGACGATGCGCAGAGCAAGGTCAACACCGTCGTGCGCCGCAAGCCCGACGGTAGCTTGTCGGTAACCCAGGAGCCGCTGGTGCCGACGACCGACGAGCAGCGCGCGATCATCGAGGAGATGAAGTGAAGGCGACCTTCAAGATCTGGCGGGGTCAGGGGAAGACCGGCGAATTCCAGGAGTTCGCAACCGAGATCTCCGAGGGCATGGTCGTCCTCGACGCCGTTCTCCACATCCAAGGCGAGCAGGCGAGCGACCTCGCCCTCCGCTGGAACTGCAAGGCGGGCAAGTGCGGCTCCTGTTCGGCCGAGATCAACGGAAAGCCGCGACTGATGTGCATGACCCGCTGCAGCGACATCGACCTGAGCCAACCCGTGACGGTCGAGCCGATGAAGACGTTCCCGCACATCAAGGACCTCGTCACCGACGTTTCATGGAATTACGAGGCCAAGAAGCGGGTCAAGCCGTTCAAGCCTCGCCCGCCGGACAACCCGGACGGCACGTGGACGGTGATGCAGGAGGACATCGACCGCGGCCAGGAGTTCCGGAAGTGCATCGAGTGCTTCCTGTGCCAGAACGTGTGCCACGTGCTGAGGGAGCACGAGAAGTTCGACGGGTTCATCGGCCCGCGGATGATGGTCCACACCGCCTACCTCGAGATGCACCCGCTTGACACCGAGAACCGGACGTCCGAGCTCAAGGACGCCCACGGCATCGGCTTCTGCAACATCACCAAGTGCTGTACGACGGTGTGCCCGGAGGACATCCACATCACCGATAACGCGATCATCCCGCTCAAGGAGCGGGTCGCCGACTTCCATTACGACCCCCTGAAACGGCTATTCCGGCTATTCTCCAAGTAGCAGGTCATGGAACTCAAGCAGATCTCGAAGGATGCGATAGCGCACGCTCTCGGTCTGGGCGAGCGTTACCGGTTGCTGAACGAGCCGGATCAGGCGGCAAGCATCTGCCGAGATATTTTGGCGGTCGACCCCGGAAATCAGGACGCCACCCGCATGCTGCTGCTGGCGCTGACAGACCAGTTCGGCCGCAAGCGCGGGGTGAATCTCAGCGAGTGCGAGACGCTCGCGCAAGGGATGAAGAACGAGTACGACCGTTCCTACTACTCGGGCGTGGCCTACGAGCGATGGGCGCGGGCGCTGCTGCAGGAGCCAACCCCCAAGCACGTGGTCGGCGAGTGGCTTCGGAAGGCCCTCGAGTGCTACCACGATGCCGAATCGGTGCGCGAGGCGGGGAACGACGACTCGCTGCTGCGGTGGAACACGATCGTGCGGCTCATGCAGCGCTTCCCGGACCTTCAGGCCGAGAGCTCGGCGCACGAGCACCATTTCGGCGACTAGCAGCCCGCGGCTGAGCGCCTGAGGCAATCCTTCAACCCAAACTTCGCCGGCTCGGGAAGCCCCAATCGGATTTGGGCCTCGGTAAACCGGGTCTCCGGCTCGAGTTCCGCCGGCAGGGTGTCAGGCGCGAACGCGGGCTCTGCGAGGCTCTCCGAGAGGATTCGAACCTGAGCCTTGGCGGCCAAGGGAATCGCCATCGTCCGCTCGAAGACCCATGCCATTGCGTAATGGAGCCAAACCGGCGCGGGCAGGATGATTCGTGGCTTGCCGCAAACCTCGCCTATTCTTCGCGCGACTTCGCGGAGCGACATCTCTTCCGGACCGGTGACGGGGACCGTCGAGTTCTGAAGGGCTCCATCGAGAATCGACTTCGCCATCAAAGACGCGAGGTCCTCGACCGCGAGTGGCCGCATCGGGGTCGGACGAAAGCCGACCAGGAGGAACACCGGGAAGGTGTGGAGGGCGTGCGAGATGTGGTCGAGCATGTGATCGCCGCGCCCGTAGATGACTCCGGCCTTGAAGATCGTGTAGTTCAAGCCGGACGCGCGAACGAGCTCCTCCGCCACCCACTTCGATTCGTGATAAGGAGAGCCGCAGTTGGGTCGCGCCCTTAAGAAGGAGAGAAGAATGAGCTTGCGAACCCCCGTCTTCCGGGCGGCTTGGACGACGTTCGCGGTGCCCTGCACGTGTACGTTAGCGTAGGTTTGCTCGCCGAGTTCGCGGTTGATCCCGGCAAGGTGGGCGACCGCGTCACAACCATGGAATGCGTCGGTCAACCTCCCCGCATCGCCGAGGCCGATCGGAACAAAGTGAACGCCTGCTTCGGAGCGGATCGACGCGTCTCGAGTGTCGGCGCCGCGCGAGACGAGGACAACCTCGTGCCCCCGCGCAAGTAACTCGCGAGCCAAATTTCGCCCGACAAAACCGGTTCCACCAGTGATCGCAACCTTCATGCCTCTATTATTCCACAACTTTCAGTATTAATTGAAATCACTGAAACGGGTGACGTTTAGATTGAAAGCGTGTAGCCTGGGTCCATGCTCTTGGCGCCTGTCTTCGTCGGGTGGGTCATGGCGGTGGCCTCGTCCCAAGGTCCGCAGTTGCCGGCTACCGGAACCGAAATCATCGATCCGAACGCGCTCGCGACCGCGCCCGTCTACGGCCTCGAGCGAACGGACTCGGTCGCCACGCTCTACGATCTCTCTGGCCCGGTAGCCGGAAGGGTGCTTCGCGTCAAGGTCCAAAAGGGCAGCACGGAGACCAACGCCACCCAGCTCACGATTCCGACCAAGGTCGCGGTGAAGCAAGGCGACACCTTGGTCGCCACGTTCCTGGTTCGAGGAAAGAACGCGTCCGGCGGCCCTAGCCACCTGGAGTTTCTCTTCGAGAAAGCCACCGAACCCTGGACGAAGTCGATCATCAAGGACATCGACACCACCGACAAGTGGACCCAAGTTCGAGTTCCGTTCGCCGCCGCGGATTCGTACGCTGCCGGCACGGCGATGGCCTCGTTCCGGTTTGCGTTCGGACCCCAACTAGTGGAACTCTGGGGCCCCCGGGTTACCGACTACGGGACAACGATCTCGCTCGAGGACGCGACCGAGGCCATCCTCGACGACACCCCGGTCGGCCCCGTCGACGTGACGATCGACGCCGAACACCCGATGCAGACGATGCTCGGCTTCGGTGGCGACTTCTGCCAGGCGCGGTACGGGTCGACCGAGGTGATCGACTCCGTCGGCACGTACGCGCTGGGCCATCTCGACGTCCGCCACGCCCGCGTCGGGCTTCCCCTCAACTATTGGGAGCCCAAACCCGGCGAGTTCCACGACGACGCCCAAGCCGCCGCCTCGATGCAACTGCTCGGCATGCTCGCCAAGCGGGGCATCCCGACCGTCGTTTCGATTTGGGAGGCTCCCGGTTGGCTCCTCGGCGGCTCGCCCGAACAGTCCGGGCGCGTGCTGCCGCCCGAGAAATACGCCGACTGCATCGACGCTATCGTCCGGTATCTCACCCTCGCGCGGGACAAGTACGGCGCCAAGATCGACTACCTCACGTTCAACGAGCCCGATTACGGCGTGAATTTCAAGTTCACATCGGAAACGATGCGCAACTTCGTCCGCCAAGCGGGGCCCAAGATCGCCGCCGCCGGCTTGAAGACCAAGTTCCTGGTCGGCGATACGGGCGGGGGCGCGAACTACGTGGCCTACGCGAGCCCGATTCTCAGCGATCCGACCATAGCCGACTACCTCGGGCCAATTTCGTTCCACTGCTGGGATGTGCTCACCTCGACTGCGGGCCAATATGAAGCGATTGCCGCCCTCGGCAAGCGATTCCGCAAACCGGTTTGGTGCCTGGAAGCCGGGCACGACGCCGACCTTTGGCGCAAGCCCGCCCCTTGGGACAAGTGGCAAAACGCCCTCGGTCTTGCCGAGGCGTACATCAAGACCTTGAGCCTCTCCGGCGCCGAGCTCATGGATTACTGGACCTATGAGGACAACTACCCGCTGGTCGACAAGGCATCCGGCATGCCCTACCTCGCTTTCGACGTGCTGAAGGCGATGGAGGGCGTGTTCGGCGCGGGAGCCACGGTCTTGAACGGCTCTTGCGGCGGCAGCGAGCTGCAAGCGCTCGCCGCGAAGACGCGCACGGGCGTGCTCGCGGTGCTGCTCGTAAATCCCAGCGGACCTGGCAAAGCGGGAATCAAGCTCGCACCCGGCGCCCGCTACCGGATCTCGACCTTCACCCGCAAGGGGAAGGAGGAGTCGGAGGAAGTCGCCGATTCGGACGGAAAGGTCGTCGTCGCTGTTCCAACTCGATCGGTTTGTGCGGTTGTGCCGGCGCCATAAACTGGCAGCCTCACGGTGTGTATAGCCGACGCCCTGTGCGTCGAACTAGCGTAGTGTGGCACTGGCTTCAGCCAGTGGGGCGAGGCACCGACTGAAGTCGGTGCCACAGGCCCGGAGAACGACGCACAGGCCTCGAGTTCGCTTCCGGGCGCGGGTGAGGGCACCCGCGCCCCAAGGAGGACGCACAGGGCGTCGGGTTATCCCCCGGCCCGTCGCGCACCCGGCCCGAAGCCGCGCGGCGGTTGAAGGCTCGGGTCGCCGGATGGCGGGGGCGCGTGGTCGGTTTTCGCGGGCGGGCCGAGCAGCTCGGTCAGCATCGGTTTGAGGCCGTCGGCCCAGACCTGGTACCCCTTGGCGGAGGGGTGCAGATTGTCGACGGTCATGCCCTCGAACAGCTTCCCGGATGGGTCGGCAAGCTTGTCGTTCACGTTCAGGAAGCGGACCGCTTTCCCGTCCGCCAGCTTCGCCAGCCGGCGGTTGGTCTCGGCGATCGACGGCAGCAGAGCCATGTTGTCGTTCCGGGGAAAGATCGCGGTCAGGATGATCGTGGCTTCCGGCGCCTTCTGCCGGCAGGTCTTCAGGATCGCCCGAATGCCATCCGCGATCTCGTCGGGCTTGTAGCCGCCCGAGAGATTGTTCGTCCCGGCGAGCAGCACGATGACCTTGGGATGAACCCCGTCCAGCTCGCCGTTCTTCAGCCGCCAGAGGATGTGCTGGGTCGAGTCGGCGCCCCAGCCAAAATCGGCCGCGTTCCAGCCGAAAAAGTTCGCGGTCCAGTTCTCGAGCATCGCCTTCCACGCGGGGTCGCTCGTGCCCCAGCGCCGGGCGATCGAATCGCCCTCGACGTAGACGTCGATGCCCCCTTTGCCCGCCTTTTGAACGAGCTGGGCGTGCGCGATCAGGGAGTTCGAATCCGACCGGGAGGCCGGCACGTCGGCCCGCTCCCGCAGCGGCGTCCGGTCCGTCGGGAGCGGCGGGGCCGAGATATACCGGGAAACCCACTCGAAGAACGTCGGCCAGTTCGGTGTCACCTCGTGGCCGCCGTCGTGCTGGCGCCAGGCGAGCTCGCCGCCGATCAACGTGTTCACGGGCGGCATCGGATCGGTCAGGTAGTCGCCGAGCGTGCCGAAGTCCCCCTTTCCGAGCAGCTTGTAGGCCGGGCCCGCCAGCACCCCCGCCATGAACGAGCCGTGGGCGTCCACCCACTTGGCGTCCCCCTTCTCCACCAGGCCGTAGCTGATGAGGCAGGGCCGCGGCGCGCAAAGCGCGATCAGCTCGTGCGAGTCGACCGGCAGGTCGGCCGCCGTCTTGGGCGGATCGGAGGCGCCGTACTTGATGAAATTGCCGGCCATCCAGTAGAACTCGCCGCCCGCCAGGTTCTCGACCGCCTCGCCATAGATGTGCCGGTGCAGCTTGGCCCCGCCCTCGCCGGAGGAGCCGATGAACCCGGCCGCCACGCGCGTATCGAACGCTTCGGCGACGAGCGCCGCCTTCCCGTACCGCGAGACCCCCTCGATCGCGACCTTGGTCGCGTCGACGTTCGAATCGCGGCTCGCCGCGAAGTAGTCGATCAAGCGGCTCAGCCCCCAGCCCCAGGCGCGCAGCGCGCCCCAGTCGTCCGGCTTGCGCGGCTGGCCGTGGTTGCACAGGCCGATCACCCCCATCTCAAGGTGGTTGTTATCGGGCTGGATCGAGTTCGGGTTGATGACGCCGTACCCCCAACCGTGCTCGATCGCCTGGTCGGTCCACGGCTTGGCGTTGCTTCGGCGGCCGAAGCCGAAGCCGCCGGGAAAGCCGAACTCCATGATGATCGGCACGCTCGCCGTGGCGTGGGCCGGAACCGTGAAGGTCGCTTGAATATCGACCTTGACCTTAGGATAGGCGCGGTTGTCGACGTGGCCGATGAGCGTCTTCGTCAGGATCGGAATCCCGCCGCTCAAGCCCGGCGTGATGCCGGTGACCTCCCAGTCGACCTTCGGCGCGTTCTTCGGAACGCGCCCGTAGACTTCGCGCTCGAAGAGCTCGAGGATCTCCTTGCGCCGGGCCGGCCATTCGCTTGCCCTGGTCACCTTCGCGCTGTTGGCCGCCGTGAGCACGTCCGGCATGCTGCCTTTGAAGGGGTTCGCGGTCGCCTCGTCGAACGTCGACTGATCGTTCGGGTTCGGACCCGGCCGGATCGATTTGAGCCCGAGTTGCCGCATCATCTCGGCGTGATCGTCGAAAGGCGGAGGGGGGCCGGGCGGGCCGAATTGAAGCGCCGCCGGAGCCGCCGCGAAGGTGGCGGCCGCCGTGATGAGGAGTTCCATCGCGATTGGCATCGTTACCGCTCCCTAATTTACCGATATATGGACGCTGGTCCGAAAGCCTCGTTGAAGCCTTTTTAAGCGAACTGCCGGGCCGGGTGGTCGTATGACGCTCTGACACTCGAACCCGTGCCGAACGCCTGGCTTTCGGCAAGGAGCCCAAACATGAAAACCAATCAATTGAGAACAACCCTTCTCGCCGCCGCCGCGCTCGCGTGTCTCATTCCGGCCGCCGCCCAGGCGCAGCGCTACCGGGAGTACGTTCCGCGGGCAAATAACCTGAGTGACGAGGTGTTCCACACCTTCCGTGACAGCAAGGACTTCCGCCACTACTTCGAGCACCACTTCCGCGCCAACGGCCACGAGCCGCGCTGGGATCGCTCCGACCGCTACGGACATCCCGAGCACGAGGACCGGTTCGGTCGGATGTCGCTCAAGGACGCCATTCAAAACCTCGACGAGGACATCGAGCGGCTGCGCGCCGAATTCGCCCATCATGGCGCTTCCCGGGCAGCCGTGGACTTGGCGGACGAGATTCGGGACCACAGCGATCAGGTCGATCGGCGAATCGGCCGGGTCGGCGAGTGGTACCGCTTCGACGACGACCGGGATTGGCACTGGGACCGGAGCGAGCTTTTCAACCGGTGGCGCGACCTTCGCACGGATATCCGCGAAGTGACGGGCGACATGCTCCGCCGCCGCTGAGCGAATTCCGTGTAGCCTAAGCGCACGGATGGCCGGCGCAGCTCGTCTCGCAACATGGACGTGGCTCGCGCCTGCCATCCTCCTCATTTCCGGGTGCGTCCGCAAGGCGCCCCCGGATCCCCACGTCATCACCCTCTGGCAGCCGTTCGGGGCGACCGAGCAGGCCCCCCTGGACCACCTCGTCGCCGCGTTCGAGCGCTCGCACCCGGGAATCCGGGTCCACATGTCGTATGCCTCGAACGACCTGACGAGCAGCCAGAAGCTGTTCCTCGCCATCGCCGGCGGGGTTGCGCCGGACGTGACGTTCGTCGACGGGCAGCAGCTTTCCGAGTGGGCGGCCCGCGGCGCGCTCGCCGATCTGTCGGAACCGTTCGCCCACAGCGGCCTTCAGGCGGACGGCTTTTGGCGCCCCCGTTGGCAGGAAAGCACGTTTCAAGGTCACGTCTACGCCCTGCCCTGGGGCGCCGACCCCAACTTCGCGTTCGTTTGGAACAAGGATCTGTTCCGGAAGGCCGGCCTTGACCCGGAGACTCCCCCTCGCACCCTTGATGACCTTGACCGGCTGAACGACCGGCTCACCATTCGGGATCCGCAGGGCAACATCACCCAGCTCGGCATCGATCCTATGGAGTGGACGGGGGCGAACTGCCTGTTCACCTGGGGCTATGCCTTCGGCGGCAGCTTCTATTCGGAGCCGGACGCCACCCATCCCCTGGGAACCGTCACCGCCGACAACCCAAAGATCGTGGCAGCCTTGGAGTGGTTGGCGAAGTTCGGCCGCAAGTACGACGTGCGCAAGGTGCGGGCGTTCACCGAGGCGACCGTCGGCAGCGGCAACACCCCCTTCTACGCGGGCAAAGCGGCGATGCGGCTGCTGCACGTGGCCCAGATCAAGGACTTGAAGAAGTACGCGCCGACCATGGATATCGGGATCGGCTTGATCCCCGCCCCTCTCGACGGGGAGTATCCCAACGGCTGGATCGGCGGCTGGTCGCTGGCGGTGCCGCGCAGCAAGATGGTTCGGCCGGAGGCGTTCGAGTTCATCAAGTGGATGTGCACCTCGGACGAAGCCACCGAGATCGAGTCGAGCGAGCTGGAGCAGTTCCCCGCTTACCGCAAGGCCCCGGTGTTCGAGCGCGTGCGCAAAGACCCGGTGCGGGGCGTGTTCTACCAAATCCTGGCTAACTCCAAGCACGTGCGAACCCTGATGCCGGTGCAGGGCTACTACATGGAGCGGTTGGGCCGGGCGATGGACGAAGTTCTGTACGGCGGCGCCGACCCCCGCCGGTCGCTGGCGGCGGCGCGGATGGATGTTTCCAAGCGGCTGCAGTCGGTGGCCGACGAGTTGGCGCAGCACGCGGAGGCCAGGTGAAGCGCCGGACTTGGATCGGCCTCGCGTTTTGCTCGCCGCTCATCGTCGGCCTCCTCGCCTTCACGGTGATCCCCGTCGTCGCCAGCGCGTGGTTCAGCCTCTGCAACTACCCGATCCTCGACCCGCCGAAGTACATCGGCGCCGCCAACTACACGGAGTTGGTGAGGGACGACCAGTTCTGGCACTCCATTCGCAACACGTTCACCTACGTGCTGATGGCGGTGCCGCTCGGGATGGCGGTCGGGCTCGTCCTCGCCCTCCTCATGAACCAGAAGGTGAGGGGGATCAAGGTGTTCCGGACCCTATTCTTCCTGCCGACCGTCGTCCCCGTCGTCGCCAACGCCGTGCTTTGGGTTCGCGTCCTGAACCCCCAGCAGGGTCTGGTGAACTCGTTTCTACGCGCGATTCACCTGCCGGAGAGCTTCATGCCGGGTTGGCTGGCCGACGAGCATTGGGCGCTGCCCGGCCTGGTGTTGATGTCGCTTTGGGGGGCCGGCGGCGGCGCGATTCTGTACGTCGCCGCCCTGAAGGACGTCCCCGCCGAGCTGTTCGAGGCGGCCGAGCTCGACGGCGCCGGCCCCGTTCAACGCTTCCGGCGGGTGACGATTCCCCTCATCTCCCCGGTGCTGCTCTTCACCGGGATCATGGGGCTCATCGGCGGCTTCCAGGAGTTCACGCGGGCGATGGTCATGACCCAGGGCGGGCCGTGGGACAGCACCTTGTTCTACTGCCTTCACCTGTTCAACAGCGCGTTCACCGAGTTCCGCCTCGGCTACGCCAGCGCGATGGCCTGGGTGCTCTTCGCCATCATCCTCACCGCGACGATCGTCGTGATGCGGCTATCCATCAAACACGTGCAGTACGAGCAATGAAGAATCGGCTGCCCAAGCTCTTCGGCCTCGCCGCGCTCATCCTCTTGGGCGCGCTCTTCACGCTGCCGTTTCTTTGGCAGGTCAGCACCTCGCTCAAGACCGAGGATCAGGTTTCCAAGTCCGACCTCGACCTGATTCCGCGCGCCCAGATGCTGGTGGTGGACGGCAGAGGGGTGCAGGTGAAGCCAGTCGAGCGCAAGGGCGAGAACCAGGTGGTCGAAGTGCTTTCCGGGCCCCAAAAGGGGGCGAAGCTGACGGTTGCGCCGGGCCGGCTCTACACGCGGCCGCATCTGGAGGGGAGCAACTACGTCGAGGGGTTCAAGGCGTTTCCGTTCTTCAAGATGCTCAAAAACACGCTGGTGATCTGCGTGCTCACCGTGGTGGGCACCGTGCTGAGCTGCTCGCTGGCGGCCTACGGGCTGGCGTGCGTGCAGTGGCGGGGGCGGGAGACGCTGTTCTGGGTGATGCTGGCGACGATGATGCTGCCCGGCCAGGTGACGATGATCCCGCTGTTTCAGACGTTCAAAGGCCTGGGCTGGATCAACACGATTCTGCCGCTGGTGGTCCCCGCGTTCTGCGGAAACGCGTTCTTCATCTTCATGCTGCGGCAGTTCTACCGAACGATTCCGGCCTCATTGATGGAGGCGGCTCGGATCGACGGCGCTTCGGACCTGCGGATTTGGCGAACGGTGGTGCTGCCGCTGAGCAAGGCGGCGCTGGCGGTGGTCGCGGTGTTCAGCTTCATCGCGGCGTGGAACGACTTTTTGGGGCCGCTGCTTTACTTGATGGACGACGACAAGTACACCCTGGCGATCGGGCTGGCGCGGCTGCAGGGCCAGTACTCCTCCGACTGGGGGCGGATGATGGCGATGTCGGTGGTAATGACGATCCCACTGATCACGCTGTTCTTCCTGGCGCAGCGCACGTTCGTGGACGGGATCAAGCTGGGCGGGGTGAAGGGGTGAGGAGCGCATGCCTCGAGCTCACATCCATAATCTTACACACGTGCCGGGAGCGTCAATTTTGAACCGAAAGAAGCCGTCAAGTAAGTTGTGCAAGCCGGTTAAACAGGCAGTTCCGGACCTGGAGGTCGAAGCCCGTCCCGATGGCGCCTCGGTCCCTTCTCCACCGGAGCGCTTCGGTTTCATGGCGGGTGAATTGAAGATCCCTAACGACTTCGATCGCATGGGGTCGGAGGAGATTCGCCAAATGTTCGAGGGAATTGCTGACTCGAATCCCCGCACGGGCACGAACGTGGGAGGGTGACAAAGTCGCGACGTGAGAAGGCCCTCCGTATAATTAGCCCGTGACGAGATCCGAGGCGGTAGAGCGACTGAAGGCGCTTGAACCCGAGCTGCGCAAGCTCGGTGTTCGCTCCATCGCCCTGTTCGGGTCGGTACTATACGCCGAGGCACTTCGCGTTGCCTGAAACCGTCGTCACCGTCATCGGCCGGGGCCATTCTGGGACGCGGGCGATGTCCCACACCCTCAGCGCGAGCGGGTTCTTCATGGGCGCCAAGCTCAACGCCTCCGGCGACCTGATCCCGGCCGAGGACCTTTACGAAGCCTGCCGCGTGTTCGGGCGGTACGTGAGGCACGAGGGCGGCTTGCGGTGGGACTTCACCGCGCTCCACACGATGCCCATCGACCCCGCGTTCACGCGCCTGGTCGAGAGCTACCTCGCCTCGGTCCTCGTCAGCCAAAGCCCGCTCAAGGGATGGAAGCTGCCGGAAACGACCCTGATCCTCCCCTGGATCGTGCGCCTCTTCCCGGAGATCCGCTACATCTATTGGGTGCGGGATCCCCGCGACAGCATTCTGGGAAGCCACCTCACCGACGACCTCGAGCGCTTCGGCGTGCCCCACGACGCGGTTCAGAATCCGCACCTCATGCGCGCCACGAGCTGGCAGTACCAACACGAGATCATGAAGGCCACGCTCGCGCCCAAACACTTGATCCGCCTGCGCTTCGAGGACTTCGTCCTCCGCCAGCCGGAAACCCTGGCCCAACTGGAGCAGTTCCTGGGGGCGCCGATGGCGGCGATTCCGGTCCGCCCCGAGGCGGTCGGAAGGTGGCGGAACGAACCCAAGCGCCGCGCGTTCCGCGTGTTTCCGAAGGAAACCCTCTACGACGGGCCCTGGGAGATGGCCACGGCATGAGGTTCGGCTGCAACTCGGTGCTGTTCGGCGGGTTCGATATGGCGACCGCGTTCCGGTGCGTGGCCATGGCCGGGTACGACGGCATCGAGCTCTCCGCGATCGATGGGATGAGCGAGCACCTGGTGCTTGGCCGGTGGCGCGAGGTCGCCGCCGAGATCAAGTCGCTCGCCAAGGAACACGCCCTGGAGCTGCTCGCCATGGAGCAGCCCTCCCAGGACCCGGCGACGATGGAGACCGCCTTCCGGGCCGCCGCCGAGATCGGCATCCCCATCGTCAACTGCGGGCCCGGCGGCAAGAGCGGAGACGAGGCGAGCCTGCAAGCCTCCATCGACTCACTCGGAGCGCTGTCCCGGATGGCCGAGAAGTACGGGGTGACGCTGTGCGTGAAGGCCCACGTCGGCGCCGCCATCGACAACACCGCGACCACCCTCCGCCTGATGGCGGCCATCGACTCGCCGAGCTTCGGGATCGACATGGATCCCTCCCACATCCATCGGGCGGGTGAGAACCCGGTCGAGGCGCTGCGCGCGGTCGTCCACCGGGTCAAGCACGTCCACATCCGGGACTGCAAGGGCACCCAGCCCGGCCCCGGCAAGCCCGAGGATCAGGCCAACGGGCGGGGCGATATCGACCTGCTCGGCTACCTTCGTGTGCTCGTGGAGCACCTCTACGCCGGTCCGGTCGACCTCGAGGTGATCGGAGCGAAGGAGTATCCGCTGGAGGCGTGCTGCACGATCGCGGCGGAGTCGCGCGGTCACATGCGGGCGTGCGTTCGAGCTGCGGGCTACACGCCCTCCCTTCGCCCTGCGGGCTAGTCCCCCCGGAGGGGGGACAGAGGCGCATAATGGGCCTGACACCCCATGAACTCGCATCCGAACATCGTGCTCATCGGCATCGATTCGCTGCGCGCGGATCACATGAGCGCGTACGGCTACCATCGGAACACCACCCCCCACATCGCCAAGTTCGCCGAGCAGAGCACCCTCTTCGAGAACCACTTCAGCCCCCACATCCCCACCACCAGCGGGTACGCGAACATGCTCACCGGGCTGGACGTGTTCCGAACCCAAATCGTCGCCCTGCGCCACAAGGGCGAGATGCACCCGGACGCCAAGCCGCTGCAGACCATCCTGAAAGGGGCCGGCTACACCACCACCTGCGTCGGCTTCAGCTCCCCCTCGGCAAGAAACTTCGACACCTACCTCGAGTTCGAGGGCTGGCACCCGGGCGAGGACGGGTACAGCCACAAGGCGGAGAACCTCAACGCGGTCACCATCCCCGAGCTCGAGCGCCTGGCCAAGCAGGAGCAGCCGTTCTTTCTGTTCATGCGGCACATGGACCCCCACAGCCCCTACCTGCCGCCGCCGCCGTTCGAGCGGATGTTCTATCACGGCGACGAGTGCGACCCCGCCAAGACCTCGATGAAGCCGGTCATGGAGTTTAAACCGTTTTGCGACTACTTCGCCTCATGGATGCCGGAGGGGATCACCGACGCCGCCTACGAGGTCGCCCAATACGACGGCGCGCTGGCGTACATGGACTCCTGCATCGCCAACATTTTCACCGCCATCGATGAGCTCGGCTTGCGCGAGAACACGATCGTGGTGGTGACCGCCGACCACGGCGAGACGCTGGACGAGCATGAGTGCTGGTTCGACCACCACGGCACCTACGACAACACCCAGCACATCCCGCTGATCATCCGCTTCCCGGGACGCCTAAAGGCCGGCCGGCGGGTCAAGGAGTACACCCGGCAGTACGACCTCGTGCCAACGCTCCTCCACCTCGCCGGAGTCGGCACGCGCATCCGATTCGACGGTCAGTCGCTGGTTCCGGTGGCAAAGCTCCGCGGTCTCAAAACCGACTCGGAGTTCTACTTCACCGAGTGCACCTGGATGCGCAAGCACGGCTGGCGCATGCCGGAGTGGAAGCTCATCGTCGCCCTCGAGCCCGACTTTCACTTCAAGCCGCCGGTCGAGCTTTACAACCTTCAAAGCGATCCCAAGGAGCTGAACAACGTGGCCGCCGAACACCCGGACATCGTCAAGAACCTCACCGGCCGCATGGAGGCGTGGATCGCCAAGCGCGAGAAGGAAACCGGCCTAAGCAATCCGATCCTGAACCAGCCCGAATGGCACGGGGTGGAGGGCATCGACTACTTCGAGTCCTCGCAGCAGGCGTACGATACGCTGCACATCGGCGCGATGGCCACCGCCAAGAAGCTGCAGGCCCAGGTGCTGATTTCGGAGGAGGAGTAGATGGCGCTCAAGGTTGGATTGGTCGGGTTAGGCGGGATCGGCAACACCCACGCCGAGGCGTACCGGAAGGACAGCCTGGCTCAGCTCGTCGCCGTTTGCGACCTTCGCCCCGAGCGGGCGAAGGCCGGCGCCGAGAAGTTCGGCGTTCCAGCCTACAGCAGCCTGAGCGAGATGCTCGCAAATCAGGATATCGACATCGTCGACGTCACCACCAGCGGGTACGAGAACGGAAGCTGGCACTACGAGCCGACGATGGAGGCGCTCTCGGCGGGCAAGCACGTACTGTGCGAAAAGCCCCTCTCCAACGACATCGAGGAGTGCCGGCACATGGTGCGCCTGGCGGCGAACCGCAACCTGCACCTCGGCTGCAACCTCAACCACTACTTCACCAAAACCGCCGAGCTGGCCAAGAAGTACATGGACCACGGGAAGATCGGCGAGACCGTCTACGCCCTCTTCAAGATGGGGTTCGACGGCGGCGAGGCGACGTACGGCGGCAAGGGCTCGGCCCGTTTCAACCAGCCCTACGCCCACATGAAGGCGTTCCTCACCCATCCATTCAGCGTGATGCGCCACTTCTGCGGCGACATCACCCACATCCAAACCTTCTCCACCAAGCCCGGCTTCCGCAAGAACCAGGGCGACCTGCTGCTCTCCGTGAACAGCGTTCACGTCAAGTTCGCCAACGACACCGTCGGTTACCTGCTCAGCCAGCGCGGCGACGCGCCGTGGGGCCTCGGCGGCTGGTGGAGCTTCGAGGTCGCCGGCAGCAAGGGCACGTTCTGCATCGAGAACTGCGTGGAGAAGCTCACCTACTGGGGCGCGCCCACTGCCTCCGGGAAGCCCGATCCGGTGGTGACGAACACTGGGATCACCAACTTCGACCAGACGTTTCCGGATCGGATCCATGCGTTTCTGGAGGACGTGACCAACGGCGTGGCGCCGGGAAGCGTTCGGGCTTCGGGACGCGACGCGCTGGCGACGATGGAGTACATCTTCGCGGTCATCGAGTCGTACGAGAACGGCGGCGCGCTGGTCCGGCCGCACCCGCTGCCCCCGCACCACGGGGATCCGGTGAGTGAGCGGCTCTAAGGTTCGGGTCGCGGTGGTCGGGCTCGGGCCGATCGGCAACCTGCACGCGCGGATCTATCGGGAGCTGGAGGGCGCCGAGCTGGTGGGGGTCTGCGACAAGGTCGCGGCGCTGGCTTCGGCGGGATCAGAGCGCCATGGGGTTCCCGGGTTTACCGACGTTCCCGCGATGCTGGCCGGCTTGAACCCTACCGTCGTGAGCGTGGTGACCGGCGGGCGCGAGTACTGTGGCGACCACTACGAGCCGACGATGCAGGCGCTAGAGCACGGCTGCCACGTGCTGTGCGAAAAGCCGATTTCCGACGACCTTGGCAAGGCGCGGGAGATGGTGGCTTGCGCGCGCTCGAACGGCCTGTGCTTCGGCATCGACTTCAACCACCGCTTCACCCCCGCCGCCTACGCGGCCAAGAGGTGGGCGGACGCGGGCGAGCTGGGCCACCTGCTCTTCTGCAACATGGCGCTGTGGATCGGGCGGCCGGGCGAGTTCGAGACGAAGAACTACCACCTCAAGGCCCTCAACCCGCACTCGGTGAACCTGATGACGTGGTTTTGCGGGCCGGTCGAGTCGGTTCAGGCGTTCGCGACGGTCGCGCCGGGGCGCAACATCTGGTCGACCGCCTCGATCAACGTCCGATTCGAATCGGGCGCGGTGGGGCACTTGACCTCCAGCTACGACATCGCCCGCGCCCACTCGGTGGAGCGGTGCGAGGTGGCGGGGACGGGCGGTCGGCTGGTGATCGAGGACATGTGGCGCCGCGCGACGCTGTATCCGGCCGCTTCGGCCGAGCAGCGGCTTTACGCGAATCCGGTTTTCGGCGGGGTGCGCGATTTCGAGGACACCTTCCGGGAGCGGCTGGGGCGGTTCATCGCCCAGGTGGGGGCGGGGGCGAAGCCGGAGGAAATCGACGGCTCGGGCGAGGAGGGCCTCGCCTCCCAGACCGTGATCCACGGCGCGATCCGGTCGCTGGACGAGGGGAACCGCGCGGTCTCCATTTCCGAGCTGTAGGCGCCGGTAACGCCCGGCGCCGGAAGCGTAGCCGGGACCAAAGACCCACCGAGCGGTTCCGTACGCTGGGTTCAAGAGCGGTGGAGCAGCGCTCCTTTGCGCCGAGATAATGGATTCATAAACATGTGATGTTCCCGCCCCGGCAATTGTGCTGTACGATTTATTCGCTATGCGCGCGACCCTAAATGTACGCCCCTGCCTTCCCGTCTTTCGCGGACTCAGCGTACTTGCCTGCTCGGTCCTAATCGCGAACACGATCTCGCCCGCGATCGCGGCCGCCCTGGCGTACCGCCGGAGCCACACCATCAAGACGCGGCCGATGGCGCCGGAGATGAAGGGGGTACCCCGTATGGACCTCCGCATGAAGGGAATAGTCCGGCGCTCTGGCGAGATGCCCACGGTTTCCCTTTTGAGCGACCAAGCGGGGCTTTCGCGCAAAGTCACGGACCGCGATATCGCCGAGTGGGTCAAGTCGGCGAGCCGGCCGGGGCGGAGCCGGGCGAAGGCTGACGCTTGGATTCGGCTCGGCGAAGTCGCGCTCGTGGCCAAGGAGGAGCCCATTCGGGCAGCGTCCGAGTTCGCGAAGGCGATCAAAGCGGCGCCCACAGCCTCGCCCGAGCGGGGCCTGGGGCTGATGGATCGATCCCTGGCCATTCTGTTCCAAGGACGCTATGGGCAGGCAGCCTCGGAGCTCGGCGGCCTGCTCCACGAGCGACCGAACGGGCTCAATCCCAAGCGGGCGGCGGCGTACGTCGCGCACGCCCGGGCCTGTGCCGGCTACCACCAGCAGCGCGCACGGATGGGAATCACCGAACCGAAGGAAGTCGATCCCCTCTGCGCGGTCGCAAGTATCGCGGTCTGCCTGCGCGAGCTCGGCCTCCCCCATGAGAAAACCCAGGTGCTGGCAAGCGTACGCCATACCGGCGAGGGCAGCAGCCTTCAGGACGTGGTCGACGCGGCTCCCAGGCTCGGCGTATCCGCGTATCCGGTGGGAACGACCGACAAGCAGAAGCTCATCGAGCTGCCGAAGCCGCTGGTGGCCCACGTGGAGCACGACCACTTCATCGCGGTGACGGCTGCGGACGAGGACGGCGTTCGCTACAACTGCTCGGACTGCGGCAGTTGGCCGGGCGGCTTCAAGCACGTCTCCTGGAAGCAGTGGGAGGCGATGGAGGCGGATGCGTATGCCGTGATCACACCGCGGGGGTCGCCGCTGGACCTGGCGATGACTTCGAAAACTTCAGAGGGCGTGACAGCCAACCACCCGGCGGGCCCCGCCGCCGAAAGCGAGGAAGGCGCTTCGACGGCCGCCGCCCTGAGCGCCGCCAACTTGATCGAGTCGATCGCGATAGGATCGAAGCCGTTTGGCTTGCCCTACCTCGTGCCCAACTACGTGTG
Source organism: Fimbriimonadaceae bacterium (assembly GCA_035295605.1). Classification (GTDB taxonomy): domain Bacteria; phylum Armatimonadota; class Fimbriimonadia; order Fimbriimonadales; family Fimbriimonadaceae; genus DAIDHV01. The sequence goes on from DATGIR010000426.1 coordinate 23,660, forward strand.
CGGGGTGAAGACGGTCCAGCCGGAGTGCCCCAAACCCGATAAGACATGCCCGGGCGACCAACCCGATTACGGCGGGCCTAATTGCCCGATGATCTCGCCCGCCGGCGGGCCAACCGGCCCGAAGACGGGTGACCCCATCGACCTGGCGACGGGCGAAAGCCAGTACGCGCCACCTGCCGATTTGAACGTCTACAATTCGACCGGCCCCTCGGTTCACTTCGGCCGCATCTACAACAGCCTCCGAAACGACGGCACGCAGTTCTGCCCGAACTGGGCGGGCTTCGGCCCGGGCTGGTCGCATCCCTACAACGTCGCGGTCGTTTACGAGCCCTACGTCCAGGGCGGGGGAAACGGCGCGCGCGGCGGCTCCGGCATCGGCGGCACCGGCCCATACACCGGGCAAGTGCTCTTGCCGAACGGAGCGGCGATCAAGTTCTCGTGGCCGACGGGCGCCGGGCCGCTCTCCTCGACCCACCTTCAACAGGTGCAGACCGTGGACAAGGGCTACCCGCTGGCGGTGACCGAGTATTACCAGCCGGCGGTCGGCCTCAATCCGGCCTACACCTGGGCAATCATCACATTCCCGGATCGCTCGACC